>NZ_WAAS01000087.1:0-24417 GCF_008806585.1 Micromonospora sp. AMSO12t | reverse complement strand
CCCGTCGTCGCCCGCCGACACCGTGCGGTCCGCCGCCCCGTCGTGGTCCGGCGACGCCACCGCTTCCCTGGATCCGACCGTGTCCCTGGATCGGACGCAGCCGGTCGTGTCGTCGGGCGACGCGACGGTTTCCCTGGATCCGACCGTGTCCCTCGATCGGACGCAGCCGGTCGTGTCGTCGGGCGACGCGACGGTTTCCCTGGACCCGACGGTGTCCCTGGACCGGACGCAGCCAGTTGTGTCGTCGGGTGACGCGACCGTGTCCCTGGATCCGACCGTGTCTCTCGATCGGACGCAGCCGGTCGTGTCGTCGGGCGATGCCACGGTGTCTCTGGACCCGACGGTGTCCCTGGACCGGACGCAGCCGGTCGTGTCGTCGGGCGACGCGACCGTGTCTCTGGACCCGACCGTGTCCCTCGATCCGGGGCCGCCTGCCGACGCGGCGTGGCCCGGAGACCCGACCGTTTCCCTCGGATCCGGGCCGCCCGCCGACGCGTGGTCCGGGGATCCGACGGTGCCGACCAGCGTCGCCGCGCCCGCACCGGCGACGGACGGCGCCCCCCGACAGGGGGACGCGACCGACGAGGGCGTTCCCGACGCCGGGCCGGCGGAGGACCCCGGTCCGCCGGCCGCCGACGAGCCGGTCACCGCTCCCCTGACCGGGAGCGCGGACGTGTCGTCGGGTGCCGGTCCCGTGCCGGTCGCCTTCGAGCCGGCCAACGAGGTCGAGGAGAACCTGCTCGACGCCGCCGGCGCCGGCAGTACCGACACCTTCCTGTCCACCCTGCTGCTGGCCCGCGTGCTGCTGCCGGTGGCGGCAGACTCCGCGCCGGGCAGCCGGCCCGGCGAGCCCGGCTTCGTCTGGCGTACGGAGGAACTCGACGGCGAGACGTTCGTGGTGGTGCACACCTCGCCGAAGCGGCTCGCCGACCACACCGACGCGACCGTCGAGACCATCGAGGTGAAGTTCGTCCAGTTGATCCGTCGCTGGCCGGACGAGTCCTGGTCGTTCGCGGTCAACCCGGGCACCCCGGTCGGGGCGAAGCTGCCCGGTGAGCAGATCGTCGGTCTGGCCAACTGGGCGGCGGAGGTGGGACTCGGCGACGACATCGAGACCGAGCCGCCCGCCGCCGAGGAACCGGTGAGCCGCCCCCGCTACGCCCCGCCCGCGCCCGACCCGGCGCGGCCGATCGTGATGCAGAAGGCGGTCGCGCCCAGCCAGCTCGCGTACTACCTGGAGCGGGGCTACGACCGGGTCTCCGGCTTCGTGCACCGGGCCGGCGAGCTGGCCCACCTCAACACCCCGGCCCAGTTGCACGACGCGCTCGGCCTGGGCTACCCGGATTCCCCCTTCGCCCGCGACGCCGGCGAGATCTACGTGCTGCGCTGGCCCGCGCACCGGCCGAGCCTCTACCGCATCCCGTACGGCGGGCAGAACGAGGCCGCCATGCGGGCCATGGAGGGCTGGGTCATCGAGCGCCCGCCGTTCCGGGGCAACGGGTTCGCGCCGGGCGAGAGCAGCGACGTGGTGGCCGAGTTCAAGGTGGACAGCGCCCGGCTGCCGCACGGCGCGCAGCTGTGGCGGATCGGCGCGGACGGCACCGAACGGGTGGTCGCCATCCTCGACACGGACGCGCTGCGGTGGCGACAGGTCGGTGAGCAGTGATGCGCGACGGCTACGTGGCCCGCTGGAAGGGCCGGGAGTACCAGGCGAGCCCGGACGGCGACGACGTCCGGCTCTACCAGCCGGAGCCGGGCGAGGGCTTCGAGGAGATCCGCCCCGGCCGCTACGTCCGGGTGCTGCCGGCCACCGAGCTCGACGACCTGGCGTACGTGCGGACCACCTGCACCTGGCAGGGGCAGCCGTTCATCGTCCTCGGTGAGCACGACGGCTGGCTGCGGGTGGAGTACACGGGCGGACGCTGGCCGGTGGCCCGGGCGATGGGGCTGGAGGTCTTCGACTTCGGCGTCTACCAGGGCTGGGCGCCCGCCGCCGAGGTCGCCGACCTGCGCGAGCAGCGGGTCTGACTCAGGACTTCGCCCAGCGCAGGACCTCGCCCAGCACCAGGTCGCCGGCCTCCACGTGCGGAAAGTGCCCGATGTCGTCCAGGAGCCGCCACTCGTAGGGCGCGACCACGTACCGGCCGGAGCCCTGGGCGGTACGCGGCAGGGAAGCCTCGTCGAGCGCGCCGTGCAGCTGGAGGGTCGGCGTGATCAGCGGCTTCTGCATCAGCCGGACGAAGCGGTAGCCGTGCAGGCGGAGCACCGAGCGGAACGCCCAGCGGTAGCCCTCCAGGGCGCAGAACGCGGCCTGCGGGATGCGCATGGCCTCCCGGCACCGCTGGGCGTACGCCTCGAAGCCCGGCCCCTCGACCCAGCGTGGCCCGCCCCAGCGGCGCAGCATCTCCTCGACGGCCGCCGCGTCGTCGCGGGTCAGCACGTGCTCGTAGCGGGGCAGCTGGAACTTCAGGGTGGGCGTGGCGGCGGCGAACTGCCCGCGCGGGTCGGCGAAGATCGCGGCCCGCAGCCGCAGCGGGTGGGGGGCGCCGAGCACCACCAGCCGGCGGACCAACGACGGGTGGAACGAGGCCACCGTCCACGCGATCATGCCGCCGACGCCGGTGCCCACCACGGTGGCGGAGCGCTCGCCGAGGGCCCGGATCAGCCCGGCGACGTCGGCCGCGAGGGTGTAGCCGTCGTACCCACGTGGCGGCTTGTCGCTGGCGCCGTAGCCGCGCAGGTCGACCGCGACGGCCCGGAAGCCGGCGTCGGCGACGGCCGGCAGCATCTCGTGCCAGGCCCACCAGTGCTCGGGGAAGCCGTGCAGGAAGAGCACCATCGGGCCGGTGCCGGCCTCCACGACGTGGAAGCGACTGCCGTTGGCGCCGACGAACCGGTGCGTCCACGGCCCCTCGGTGAGGACGCAGGACTCGTCGACGGGCCCGCCGCGCTGCTCGGTCATGGCAGACAGCCTAGGACCCCGGTGCCGGTCACCCCCGACGCCGACCCACGTCGTGGTCGGGATCGCTCGCGGGACTCCCCGCCCCGGCTGGCGGCGCTGGGGCCACCGTGCCGCCTGGCCGTCGGGTCGGTGGGTGGCGGAAAGGGCGATGCCCGGGCAGGTGACCTGCCCGGGCATCGCGTGGTGCTGGTGGTGCGGGATCAGCGATCAGGAGATGCGGATCTTGGTGTTGTTGCCGTCCTTCTCCAGGACCTTGATCTTGGTGCCGGTGGCCGGGAGCTTGACGCCGTGGTTCGGCAGCTCCGGGAACCAGTACTGCTGGGTGTCGTCGAACAGCGGCTGCGCCGCCTGGCCACGGATGTACTGCGGCTGGCTGTTGAGGTGCAGCGTGAACGAGTCGGCCTTCTTCAGGCTGAACGGCGCGTCGTAGACCTGGACGCGGGACCGCCAGGGCTGGCCGGTCAGGTTGTAGATCGGCCGCGGGTGCGCGTCGATGATCAGGTTGCGACCCTCACCCGGGTGCGCGAACGTGTCGTTGTCCGCCCAGCGGGTGTTCCAGTAGGAGATCAGCAGACCCTCCTGGTACGCGTAGTGGTCCACGTAGTCCGGGCGGGTGTTCGAGTAGCCGAAGAAGTACGGGCCGGTCTTCAGGTACTTGTCGTACGAGATGTACTGCCGGGTGCCCGCGATGTAGTAGTTGTCGTACGCCTTGGTGTAGCTCTTCTCGGCGGTCTCGAAGCCACCAGCGAGCGTCCAGCCCGCGGCACCGGTCTCGGCGCCGTCGGAGAGGACGGTCTGACCGTCGGCCGTCACGGTGATCGCGTCACCGTAGAAGCCACCCTCGGAGACGCCGCCGTCGGTCTGGTAGCGCAGCCGGAACTGCGCGACCTTGCCCGCCGCCACGTCCATGGGGATGTTGACGTCGACCCACTCGCCGCCGCTGCTGCCGTCCAGCGCGTAGCGACCGGCGGAGATCTCCTTGAGCGGCTGGCCGTTGGCCGTGCCGGGCAGGGTCACCCAGGACTGGCCGCCGTCCAGCGACGCCTCGAAGAACAGGTAGTCGTAGTCGGCCTCGATGTTGTAGCGGCCCTTCATCGACAGTGCGGCCGACGACTTCCCGGTGAAGTCCAGGGTCCGGGTCATCGTGCTGTTGAGGTCGTCCGCGTTGCCGGAGAAGAACTGCTTGCTGCCCTCGAAGGGCGCGCCGTGCTCGAACGTGTAGTCACGCTTCGGGAGCACCACGACGACGGCCTGCGCCTCGTCGCTGTTGTACTCCTGCGGGCCGAGGGTCATGGTCCGCTTCTGCCCCGCGACGACCACCTCGTAGTCGAGCCAGCCGAGCTGGAGCTTGTTCCACGCGCCGAGGTCGCCGCCACGGTCACCGATGCCGGCGTCGGTCTTGGCGCCGAGCCGGCTCTGGGCCATCAGGGTCCAGTGCTCGTTGTTGTTGTCCCCACCACTGGTGACGTTGTAGTCGTCCGGCAGACCGAGGTCGTGCGCGTACTCGTGGTAGAAGACGCTCCGGCCGCCGTTCTCCGGCTGGATGGTGTAGTCGCCGATCCAGATGCCGGTGTTGCCGATCTGGGTGCCGCCGGCCAGGTTGCCGACCGGGCCGGTCGAGTTCTGGTCGGACGCGAAGGCGTACCAGCGGTGGCTCCAGATGGCGTCCTCGCCCTGGTGCGGGTCACCGTCGGCCTCGTCGCCACCGGAGTGGACGATCTGGAAGTGGTCGATGTAGCCGTCCGGCTCGTTGAAGTTGGCGTCGCCGTCGTGGTCGTACCGGTCCCACTGGTCCATCGCCTTGAGGTCGGCGGTGATCTGGGCGTCGGTGCGGCCGGCGGCCTTCTGGTCGGCGACCCACTGGTTGGCGGCGTCGCGGACCAGCGCCCAGGTGTTGGTGCAGACGTTCGAGGCGCACGGGTAGCCGCCGGAGCGGCCGTAGCGAGCCTCGTTGTACTTCACCTTCACCCAGTCGGTGACGGTGCCGTCGACGCTGTAGCGACCCGAGGACTGGGCCTCGTAGTACTGCTTCACCGACTCGTCACCGGGGTTGGTGCCGAAGTAGAGCTTGCGGTAGTAGTCGGCGTTGTAGTCCGCCTGCCACACCGTGGAGTTGTCCACCGCCCGGTTGGGCTGGGGGATCTCGTTGTGCAGCGGCCCGTCGAACCGGGTCGGACCCGCGGTGTCCGGGTCGGTGTCCTGGTCCGGGTAGCTCGGGTGCCGCTCGTTGCCGAACTCGGCGAGGATGACGAAGATCCGGTCCGTCTTCTCCCGGGAGAGCTCGACGTACTGGTCCTCGGTCTGGGTGGCGGCGTTGGCCCGGGTCGAGCGGGCGGCAGCCCCCTCGGCCTGGGTCTTGCCGACCTTGACGACCGTGCTGCCGTTGACCTTCTGCGGCTTGGCCCGGCCGGAGAGGACGTCGCTCAGGCCCTCCTGGCGCAGGGCGCGACGCTTGTCCTCCAGCGGGTTCGGCAGGTCGTGGTCGACATGGGCTGGCTCGGCGACCGACGGAGCGGCCGTCGGCAACTTCGGCTGCGGCGCGGCGGTGGCGGACGAACCGAACGCCAGTCCCGTCGCCGTCAGCGAAAGCCCGAGCAGACCCACTGCGACTTTGCGCACGTGGTACCTCCGGTTTGAGGGAACCGGCCCAACGGGGGTACGGGCCGGTGCTACCGATCCCACTAGTGGGACCAATGGTGAACATAGACACTCGTGTGACCGGTGGGAAGATGCGTGCGTCGATTTGTTGCAAAGTTTTGTTGGGAATGCTTTTCACCGTCACATCCCGGCCGTTCACCAACACGGTGAGCAGCGCGAACGGCCCCACCTGGGAACAAAGAGACGGTTTTCGATAAGCGTGATCGCGTAACGGAAAAGTGGGCGGCGACGTGCCCGTCGGCCGTCCCACGGGTGGTCCGGTGGGCCTTTACGACCGTCGGCGACGTGTACACGCGGCGGGGCCCGCCCGGCGAGCACGGATGCTCTCCGGACGGGCCCCACCCGTTTTCCGTTCGGCCGACCCTGGGGTCAGTTCCTCGCGGGGGTGACGTACACCGTGGCGTACGAGTTGTCCCGGGCGGCGCGCTTGATGGTGATGGTGACGCCGTAGGACACACCCTGGTCGCCGGGGTTCCCGGTGCCCAGCACGATGCCGCTGCCCAGGCTGACCCCGTAGTAGGACGTCGCCGGCGTACCGTCCGGGTTGGTGACCCGGGTCGTGTACGGCGCGTTGCCCTTCGACGGGATGACCACGGAGGCGTCGTTGTCCCGCGCGTACGGCGAGCCGTCACGCATCTCGATGCCCGGGTACCAGGTCTTCGCGTCGGTGAAGCCCTTCACGGGCGCCTGCGGACCGAAGCTGGTGCAGTACTCGCTGTACGGCTCGTCCGCCGCCTCCAGGCACTCCTTGAAGGGGTACGTGGGCTTCAGCGAGAAGGCCGCGTTCGCGGACTGCGGGCGGCTGGGCAGGTTGTCCAGCACCGACGGGTCCTTCACGGCCGCCTCACCCTTGCGGCGGTACGGGTCGAAGTGCGAGTCGACGATCAGCAGACCGCCCTTGGCGCCGTAGCTGGGCAGCGCGGTCATCTGCGCCGTGGTGTGGTTGACGTCGCCCCGCTCCGTGTCCCGGTACCAGACCAGCATGCCCGGGGCGTTGTAGGAGACCCGGTCGACCTTCCACGCGTCGCGCGAGTAGATCGTGTCGTAGGTGTACTTGAGGCCCTTGTCGAAGCCGTCGAAGTTGCGCCACTCGGCCAGGTAGTAGTGCGCCTGGGTCGAGGTGCCGGTGTCGATGTGCCAGCCCTGGCCGGTGGTGTCGACGAAGCTGCCGCCGGTCGCCGTCCAGCCGTTCGCCCCGCCCTCGACGTCGTCGCTCCACGTGGTGGCGCCGCCGCCGGTCACCGAGAAGTCGTCGGCGAACCAGCCGCGCTCCGCGAACGCCTCGTCCGTGGCGTAGCGGAGCCGGACCTGCACGGTCTGCCCGGCGTGTGCCGACAGGTCGACGTAGTCGTGCCGCCAGCCGTGCGTGTCACCGGTCAGGCCGTACTTCTTGTTGCCGAAGTCCACCATCCGGCCGTTCGGGTCGGCGTAGCCGTCGTTCGTGGTGACGAGGTTGCCGGCCGCGTCGTAGACCTTCTGCTCGGTCCAGGTGGCGCCGCCGTCGGTGGAGAGCTCGACGAAGCCGAAGTCCCAGTCGGCCTCGATGACGTAGTTGTTCCACATCCAGAACTTCGCGTCGGCCGCCGCCGGCACGGCCACCTGACGGGTGATCTTGACGTCCGCCCAGTCCTGGTCGGCGCCCGAGTACCACATGTTCGCGCCGCTGTGCGGCGTCGCCAGCGTGATCACCTTGTCCGGCAGGTCGACCTTGATGCCGTCCTCGGTGCCGCGCGGGGTCCGCGAGGTCTGGCCGAGCTGGACGGCACGCGGCTTCGAGCCGGGCGCGAAGGTCAGCGGGTCGGCCCAGCCGAGCACCCACTTGTCCCACAGGCCCATGTGCGTCGGCAGCGCCTGGAAGATCTCACCCGAGTGCGAGCCCGAGGCCATCAGGTCCCAGAAGTCGACGTCGGAGTCGGCGTTGCCGGAGGTGTCGTAGAGGTCCGGCAGGCCCAGGTCGTGGCCGAACTCGTGGGCGAAGACGCCGACGCCGGCGTCCTCCGGCTGCACGATGTAGTTCGAGACCTGGAGGTTGGTGCCGGGGATGGTGTAGCCGCCGGTGACCGTCGACGAGTGCGCCCAGACGGCGTACGTGCCCTCGGCGCCGCCGCCGCGGGACTTGCCCTGCCCGGCGTGCACCAGCACCAGGTGGTCGATCACGCCGTCCGGCTCGAAGAGGTTGCCGTCGCCGTCGCGGTCGCCCTGGTCCTCGATGTCGTAGTCGGCCCACGGGAAGTTCGGGTCCGCCTGCGCGAGGGCGCCGATCGCGTCGGTGGCGAGCCGGCCCGCGCCCTGCGGGTTGTCCGGGTGGCCGTTCATCGACTGCTGGCGGCCGGGGACCCAGTTGCCGTTCTCGTCCTGGAAGCAGCGCGAGGCCGCGTACCAGCCCTCGGAGTGCGGCACGGTGACCCACGGGCTGGCCTGCCCGTCGACCGTGTACGCGCCCTTGGACATCTCCAGGTACATGTTGTGCATCGTGCGGCCGGTCAGGTCGACGCCCCGCCTGCCGTCGGGGCCCTTCAGGTCCTTGCGGACCCGCTCGGTGATGCCCTTCTTCGAATAGAGCATCTTGTCGTAGTGGGTGGGCGAGAAGTCCGGCACCCACATCGAGTTGTTGTCCTCGTGCGGCAGGTTCGCCGGGTTCGGGATCTTGTTGTGCCTCGGCCCGTTCTGCACGGTGCCGGGGACGCAGGTCCGGTCCTCGAAGACCGTCCTGGGAACCATGACGCCGGTGAAGTCGTCGTTGGCCTGGTCGTTGAACTCCACCAGCAGGGTCAGCAGCTTGGCGGTCTGGGTGCTCGGGGCCTTCTTGATCTGCCGCGGGCTCTTGCCCGTCATGATCGACTTGGCCTCGTGCTTCGCGAGCTGCCCGGCGGCGACCGGGTTGCCGCGGGCGTACTTGCGGTCGTACGCGCGCGCGTCCTCGACCGCCGGGGCGTAGACGCCGCCCTTGCCCTTGACCTCACGGCCGCTGCTGTCCGGTTGGACGGCGGGCTCGGCGTAGTTGATGTAGTGCTCGTCCGCCCCGATCGTGGCTCGGGCGGGGCCGGGCTCCGCCGCCGCCGCGCCGCCGGTCACGGTCAGTGACGAGGCGGCGAGGGCGATGGCGGGCAGCGCGACGAGCAGGCGTCGACGCGACCCGGATTGCGGGTTTCTGTTCATGCCGCTCCGTTTCTCGGGCATGGGGAGGAGGGAGCCGGTCGGCCTTCATCGATGCGACGTCCATCGAACCGACCCGACGAGCGTGAACCTAGAACAGAAAACAGGGGAACGACAGGGGTCGACGTCTCCCTGTGGCCGTTCAGCTTCACTCGGCTCACCCGACCGACCGATGTGACAGCGCGCATCCGGTCGGTCGCACACCCGTAAGAAACGACGATGGGTGACGGTCCGCGTGGGACCGCCACCCATCGGGGCGTACGCCTGCGTCAGTCCTCGTCGGACTTGCCGCCGCCCATGCCGGACGAGATCAGGTCCATCACGGACGAATCCTGGAGCGTGGTGACGTCGCCGAGCGAGCGGTTCTCCGCCACGTCGCGCAGCAGCCGGCGCATGATCTTGCCCGAGCGGGTCTTCGGCAGCTCCGGCACCAGCATGATCTGCCGGGGCTTGGCGATCGGGCCGAGCGTCTTCGCCACGTGGTTGCGCAGCTCGGCGATCAGCTTCTCGCCAGCGTCGCCAGCGATGTCCGTGGTGCCGCGCGGGATGGCGAACGCGACGATGGCCTGCCCGGTGGTCGGGTCGGTCGCGCCGACCACCGCCGCCTCGGCCACCGACGGGTGGGAGACCAGCGCCGACTCCACCTCGGTGGTGGAGATGTTGTGCCCGGACACCAGCATCACGTCGTCGACGCGGCCCAGCAGCCAGATGTGCCCGTCGTCGTCCTTCTTCGCCCCGTCCCCGGCGAAGTACATGCCCTCGAACCGCGACCAGTACGTCTCGATGAACCGGTCGTCGTCGCCCCAGATGGTGCGCAGCATCGACGGCCACGGCTCGCGCAGCACCAGGTAGCCACCGCCGCCGTTCGGCACCGACTGGCCCTGGTCGTCGACCACGTCGGCGACGATCCCGGGCAGCGGCGTCATCGCGGAGCCGGGCTTGGTCGCCGTCACGCCCGGCAGCGGCGAGATCATGATCGCCCCGGTCTCGGTCTGCCACCAGGTGTCCACGATGGGCAGCGCACCCCCGCCGACGTGCTGCCGGTACCACATCCACGCCTCGGGGTTGATCGGCTCACCCACGCTGCCCAGCAGCCGCAGCGAGGACAGGTCGTAACCGGCCGGGATGTCCTCGCCCCACTTCATCATCGTGCGGATGAGCGTCGGGGCGGTGTAGAGGATGCTGACCTTGTACTTGTCGACGATCTCCCAGAACCGGCCCTTGTGCGGGGTGTCCGGGGTGCCCTCGTACATCACCTGGGTGGCGCCGTTGGAGAGCGGGCCGTAGACGATGTAGGAGTGCCCCGTCACCCAGCCGATGTCGGCGGTGCACCAGTAGACGTCGGTCTCCGGCTTCAGGTCGAAGACCGCGTGCTGCGTGTACGACGTCTGGGTCAGGTAGCCGCCGGTGGTGTGCAGGATGCCCTTCGGGCGGGCCGTGGTGCCGCTGGTGTAGAGGATGAACAGCGGGTGCTCGGCGTCGAACGGCTGCGCGGCGTGCTCGGCCGGGGCGGTCTCGACCGTCTCGTGCCACCAGCGGTCCTTGCCCGACCAGGCCACCTCCTCGCCGGTGCGGCGCACCACCAGCACGTGCTCGACCGACGGGCAGTTCGCCACCGCCTCGTCCACGGTCGGCTTCAGCGCCGACGGCTTGCCCCGGCGGTAGCCGCCGTCGGCGGTGATCACCACCTTCGCGCTGGCGTCCTGGATCCGGTTGGTCAGGGCGTCGGCCGAGAAGCCGCCGAAGACCACGCTGTGCGTGGCGCCGATCCGCGCGCAGGCCAGCATCGCGACCGCCGCCTCCGGCACCATCGGCAGGTAGATCGCCACCCGGTCGCCGGCGGTGACGCCCAGCTCGGTGAGCGCGTTCGCCGCCTGACAGGTCAGCCGGTGCAGGTCGGCGTACGTGATGGTCCGGGTGTCGCCCGGCTCGCCCTCCCAGTGGATCGCGACCTTGTCGCCCAGCCCGGCCTCGACGTGCCGGTCCAGGCAGTTGTACGCCACGTTGAGCTGCCCGCCGACGAACCACCTCGCGAACGGCGGCTTCGACCAGTCGAGCACCTGGTCCCACTGCTTCGCCCAGGTCAGCCGCCCGGCCTGCCGCTCCCAGAACGCCAACCGGTCGGCGTCCGCGTCCGCGTACGCGTCGGCGGTGACGTTGGCGTTCGCGGCGAGTTCGGCTGGCGGGGGGAACTGGCGCGTCTCGTTCAGCAGATTGGCCAATGCCTCGCTCATGCCGTACTCCCTCGTCGCTCGGGTGACCTGCGTCTCTCTAGGGCACGAGGTTAGTCGGGGCGGCCGGCACGGGCGACCGCCGGTCCGGCCGACACGCGCCGAGCGGCCCCCACCGCGCGCCGGACGGCGACGCGGGCCGCGGCCTCGGCGCCATTTGTGCGGGCAGGCTCGCCGGCCGGACGCTCGCGGGGTGGCACCGGTCGCTTCCGGGCGGCTCGTCGGCGGGTCGCGCCGGGCAGTCGATAGCGTGACGGGGTGACCGCTGACCCGCTCGCCCCGCTGCTCGCGCTCGCCGACGTCGCCCCCGCCGTGGAGCGGGCCCGCGAGCGGTTCGACCAGGCACTGGGGCACCGCGCGCTGCGCCGGCACGGCGGCCAGGTCGCGGCCGAGGTCAGCCTCCGGTCCGCGGTGGCCAGCGCCGCCCTGGAGGGGTACGCCCGCGAGCGCGAGGCGGTCCGCGCCGGGACGGTGACCGAGCCGGTGGTGCAGGGCGCGCTGCGGGTCGCCGGGGCGCTGCCCGGGCTGTCCGAGCTCTGGCCGAAGGCGCCCCGGCAGGCGCTGGCCAGGCTGCACGTGCTCGCCGCCCGCGACGTCGTCGACGAGGCCGAGCTGGGCCGTCCGGTGGCCGACCCGGTCGTCGCCGCCCGGCTGGACGGGCTGGCGGGGCTCGTCGCCGGCGGCACGAAGGTCCCGCCGCTGGTGCTGGCCGCCGTCGTGCACGGCGAGCTGCTGAACCTGCGGCCCTTCGCCGGGCCGTCCGGCGTGGTGGCCCGGGGCGCCGCCCGCCTGGTGCTGCTGTCCAGCGGGCTGGACCCACGCGGCCTGCTCGCCGTGGACGTCGGTCACCACGAGCGCGAACCGGAGTACGTCGGCTCGGCCGGCGCCTTCGCCACCGGCACCCCGGACGGGCTGCGCTCCTGGCTGCGCCACTACATGGCGGCGGTGGAGGTCGGCGCGGACCAGCTCACCACCATCGGCGACGAGGTCCTCGCGGCGGCCTGAGCTGGCCCGTCCATGCCTTGCGGGTTGCGCGCGGTCGCCTGGTCGGGGCGGGCGCCGGACTCACGGCTCGGCGGACGGGCTCAGGTGGTCGTGCTCGGTCGCCGGGCCGGGCGGGCTCAGGCGGGTGCGGGGGCGGTGCGGGTGCGGCGGTGCCGGCCGTACCAGGCGATGCCGATGGCCACGCCCACACCCACGCCCAGCGCCGCGGCAGCGACCGGGACGGCCGGGCGCTCGCGCAGCCGCCGCCCCAGCGGGATCGGGTGCCGGAACTCCAGCACCGGCCAGGAGTTCTCGACCGCGAGCCGGCGCAGCTGCCGGTCCGGGTTGACCACCGAGGGATGGCCGACGCACTCCAGCAGCGGCCGATCGCTGTACGAGTCGGAGTAGGCGTACGAGTCGGCCAGGTCGTAGCCGCGCTCGGCGGCCAGCTCGCCGACCGCATCGACCTTGCTCGAGCCGGCCGCGTAGAACTCGACCTCGCCGCTGTAGCGGCCGTCGACCACGCCCATCCGGGTGGCGATCACGTCGGTGATCCCGAGCAGCACGCCGATCGGGCGGACCATCTCCTCGCCGGAGGCGGAGACCAGGACGACGTCCCGGCCGGCGGCCTGGTGCTGCTCGATCAGGGCGGCGGCCTCGGCGTACACGTAAGGGTTGATCAGCTCGTGCAGCGTCTCCGCGACGATCTGGCGGACCTGTTCCACCTGCCAGCCCTTGCAGAGCGCGGCGAGGTAGTCCCTGGTCCTGGCCATGGTCTGCGCGTCGGTGCCGCCCAGCCGGAACATCAGCTGGGCGTACGCCGACTTGACCACGTCACGCCGGGTGATCAGGCCGTCCCGGTAGAACGGCCGACCGAACGCCAGGGCGCTCGACTTGGCGATGACGGTCTTGTCCAGATCGAAGAAAGCGGCACTTCGGCCCACGGCGCGAAAGTCTAGCCGGATGGTCTATGGTCGGCGGGTGCCCGGGGCCCGGCGACCCCTCGGACCTGCGGGCCGACCCTCCGCCACCCTCGCTCATCGTGATGATGGTCACACTCTGCGAACATTATTTCGCACGGAGTGGAGGAGACGCCACTCGACGTATACAGGTTCGCTCAGGCAGACTTGCTGATGCGACGAGTGTTCACATCTCGTACGACAGGCAGACCCTCGGCGGTTGCACCCCCCGTGACCGCTGAGTGGGTTCGGCTCGACCCCCCCGGAGCCGAACCTTCGACGACCCCCGTCTCCCCCCGACGGGGGTCGTCCCTTTTCCGGAAGCGCTCCCGACCTGGTAGAGGCGCCTCTCCGAGGTCGGTCGGGCGGGGCGCCGGGCGGAAAGTCAGCGAATCGTCAGCGAACGTCAGCCGGACCCGATCGGCGTAGTCGTCCGGGGTGTGCGTATAACGATTGAGCGTCGTTGACGCCTTCTCGTGCCCCACCACCCGCCGCACCACGTTGACCGGCACCCCATCAGTCACCAGCCACGTGATGTACGAGTGCCGCAGGTCGTGGAACCGCAGCCCGCCGAACGCCGAGGCCGCCACGTGCGCCACCGCCGCCGCCTCGTCGGCGAACTCCGCCCGCTCCTCCCGGCCGTCCCGGTCCGGCCACGACGCCACCCACCGGCCCGGCACCACCTCGGCCACCCGACCGAGCAGCCCGGCCCGCACCAACGACGGCAGCCACACCCGCCGCCGGAAGTTCGACCGCCGCTGCGGCCCGCCGTCCCGGTCGGCGAAGACCAACGCCCGCCCGTCCGGCACCGCGGCTCCGCGCCGCCGACGCAGCTCGTCGATGAGGAACGGCGGCATCGGCACCGTCCGCACGCCGGCCCGAGTCTTCGGGTACGCCCGCAGCACGATCCCGCCGTGGGTCTCCACCGCCACCTGGGCGACGTGCAGCAACCCTCGATCGAGGTCGACCGCCTCCCACGGCAGCCCCGCGCACTCACCCCAGCGCAGTCCCGCCCCGGCGGCGGCGCAGACGACCCCTCGGTGTTCGGCCGGCACGGCGGGCAGCAGCCGGCCGAAGAAAGCCTCCCGGCTGATCGTGCCGGCGCGAGCCTCCCGCGCGCGGTTGCGCGGCACCCGCACCCCCTCGCACGGGTTCACCGCGATCAGGCGCGCCCGGATCGCCGTCTGCATGATCATCGACAGCATCCCGAGGTGCTTCGCCGTCATCGACGGCGCCAGCGTCCGGCCAAGGTTGGTCACCCACTCCTGTACCGCCAGGTAGTCGATCTTTGCCAAAGGCCAGTCCGCCCACTGCGGCAGCAGGTGAGCTCGCAGCATGGAGTCCGTCCGCTCGGCTGTCCGAGCCTCCACCGACCGCCCGGCGAGCCACCGCGTCACGAACTCCCCGAAGCGCATTCGCCCCGCGTGCGGGTCGACGTACGTCCCCCGGTTGAGCGCGCCCTCCACCTCGGCCAGGAACGCGTTCGCCTCCTTCTTGGTGCGGAACGTCTTCGCCTTCTGCCGGTCGGCCGAGTCCCGCCAGTTCGCCCGGTACGTACCGGCCGGCGTCTTGCTCACGAAGCCCACGATCACCAGCCCCCGCGCGGCGCATCGGTACCCGTTGCCGAAAGGCCGCCGGAGGCACCGTCCAGCCAGGCGTGGAAGCGGCTACGCGGCACCACCCAGCGCCGCCCCAGCCGTTCGGCCGGGATCTGCCCGGCCCGGACCAGCGCATAGGCCGAGCTGACCGACAGGGACAGCATCACGGCCACTTCCTTGACCGTGTAGACGGCCCGGACCGGCTGCGGCGGGTAGTCACCGGGGGCGACTTCGCCAGCACGAGGCCCGGCCTGCCGAGGCACGAACGGCACGACGATGGACAAGATTTCCTCCCCAGGGTTCAGGCCGCGAGCGCGGCGGGTTGATCGGTTGCCGAAACGGCGGCGGCTGTTCGTAGACGGGCGGTGTCGAGGTCTGCGCGCCAGCGGATGCGGGCGGATATCGCGCGCAGGAGTCGGTGTTCCAGGGGTGGCACGTCGGGGTCTTCGGGTCGGGCGAGTTCGAACCGGTACCGCTTCGGCCCGTCCGCGTCGTCGGCCGCCTGGTCGTGCTTCTCGGTGTCGGCCATGCCGCCGGCGAGGATGGCGCGGACCCAGGACCGGTTGTCGGCGCGGTGGTCGGCGAGGGTCTTGCCGGACCACTGCCGCGAGACGAGGACACGTCGGCCGGTGAAGCCGAGGGTGGAGCGTTGGTGGACCTTCCCGGTGCAGCGGCCGGGGGTCAAGCCGGCCTTGACGCCGTCGGGCTGGACGCCGTAGAGCAGCCAGTTGGCGCACGTCGGCGAGCACGGCAGCACGGCCAGTTCCGCGTGGAGGCGGTCGAAGTGCGCCTTTTGCGCGTCGGAACGTGGCTTGGCCTGGTCGGTCAGGTCCTTGGTGACGTACTTCGTCACGTACCGGACGGACCGTTCCGCATCCTTGGTTCCCTGCTCGATGCCCCGGGCGTCAATCCGGCCGAGCCGGGCGACGTAGGCGGGTCGGCTGTCGGGCTCCTCCAGGGCGTCGAGGGCTTCACCCCAGGTGGGCAGCGGCTCGCGGGTCTTCGGGTCGACGTACGCCTGTCGGTCGACGTCCCAGACCGGGGGCTTGTCGACCGGGTAGGCCAGCTCGTCGAAGGGCGGCCACCACACCTGGTGGTAGGTGGCCGCCGCGATCTGCTTGAGCAGGCGCCGGGGCAGGGTGCCGCGGATGGCGAAGTGCGCGTGTGGGGCGAGCCGCCGTTGCAGCTCCACCGCGCCGGCGTACTGGACGTTCCAGCCGGCGGCGCGGCGGACGTTCTGCCACCACCGGTCGAGGACCCGCGCGAAGTGGATCGCATCCAGGGCCGCGCGCCGGTAGTCGTAGCTGGCCGGGTCGACGGGGGTGCCGAGCACGTCGTCATACGGGCCGTGGCGCTGGCCGCATTCGCAGGGGGCGACGTAGGCGCCGCGCCGCAGGTGGGAGTGCACCGGCCCGTGCGAGCCCAGGGTGAGCGTGACGAGCATCGACGGCCGGTGCGTCTTGCCTGCCTTACCCGAGTAGGCGCGGCCGACCGTGCGTGGGTCGACGGGCAGGCGTGGCAGGTCTGGGGAGTCTTGCCGCCGCCGGGTCGACCGCTTGCGGCGGGGCCGCTCGTCGCGCTCTTTCGGGGTGAGGTGGCCGCGCAGGCTGGTTTCGGCGAGGGCTTCGTCCAGCTCCGCGATGGCGGCGTCCACGTCGGCGATCTGCGCGGCCCGTTCGTCGGGGGTCATCGGCTGGTAGTGCAGCGCTTCGCGTTCGAACTCTAGGTGTGCCCGGACCCGTACGAGGGCGAGGACGTCTTCACCGGGTTGGTCGGGGCGGACGGCGGGTTCGTCGGCGAGGTGCCAGCCCTCCCGGATCTGCTGAATGCGCAGCCGCCGGCCCCGCTCCGCGCACGGCTTGCACTTGACAGCGAGAGTCGCCCCGCAGGGCACCTCCACCACCTCGGTCAGGCCGGTGGCGGTGTCGGTGCGGCGCAGGGCGAGGGGGCGGACGCAGACGCCGTTCTGTTCGGCGAGTTGCTTGAGCGCGTCCTTGGCGAGGGGCTTGCGCATTCGGTCCGCGCGCGATCCCGGGCGGGGTTGTTCGACGGGAGTCGTGGGGACGAGTTCGAGTTGGCTCATCGGTCACGCTCCCCGCCGAAGGTGCTGCCGTTGCGGGGCGCGAACGCCGCCGCCGGTACGGGCACCAGTCCTGGCCGCCGCTCCACCGGCACCACGGGAACCGGGCGGAGAGCCGCCGGGCGAGGCTGCTCGTCGGTGCCCTCCACGGCGACGTTCGCCGACTGGCCCTCGTCGACGGCGGCGACGGGCACCGCCTGGTCCTCGTCGGCGACGTCGAAGGGCGGTCGGTCGTCGGCCGGGTTGTAGCCGGGCGGGACGTCGCCCCACTCGTTGGCGTCTGCCGGCTTGTCGACGGGCACCGCGGCCGAGACGGTGGGGGTGGTGGAGAAGACGAGCTTGGACAGGCCGAGGAAGGCCAGCGCCGGCACGGCTGACAGCAGCCACCCGGACACGCCCGGCTTGGCCACAGCGAGTTGCGCCGACAGGGACAGGGCGACGGCGCAGACGAGCAGGAACATCGGGTACCCGACCGACCCGCCGGTGCGGCGCCGCCGCCGGATCGTCAGCAGCGCCGCTAAGGGGAGGAGTTCGGAGATGGCGGCGTTGGCCCAGCCGAACCAGTCCCCGGTATCGGTCGGGGAGTTGGCCATGGTCCAGTCGTGGACGTGGGTGAACGACGCAGCCCCGGCCAGCCCGCCCACGGTGAGGACGATGAGCACCAGGACCACGCCCTCCACCCGATCCGCGTTGGCCTTCACCGGGTCACCTCCTGCTCGTCGTTGTCGGTGTCGTCGCAGAGCCGCCGGTAGTCGCGGCCGAGTTGGCGGATGTCGTCGTCGGTGAGGTAGGCGAACCGGACCCGGACGGGTTCGCGAACGCCGTCGAGGACGACGAATCCCACACCGGGTGTCGATTCGGGGATGCGATCGCAGAAGGCTCCCCGGTCGCGGGCGCCGTCGCCGAGGACCATGTCCACCTGCTCTGGCTCGGTCAGCCGCAGCCCGATGCGGGTCGGGAACAGGTCCCGAAACGGCAGCACGTCCTTGCGCGGATCTTGAAGTGCGGCGACCACGTGCACGCCGACCGCACGCCCCTGGGACAGCAGCAGGCCGAGGGCTTCCTTGATCCGGTCGCGGACCTTCCGATCGGTGATGTACGCCGTCAACGCCGCCAGCTCGTCGACCACCAGGACGATCAGCGGCTCGTCCGGCGTCGGCGTGTGCTGGCGGGCGACCCCGCGCAGCCGGGCCGCCCGCAGCCGCATCCGCTTGACGGCCTCTTCCAGGACGCCGGCCATGCCGTCGGGGTCGTCGTAGGAGAACCGGGCGAACAGTGGCACCCCGGCCGCCAACTCCATGCCGCCCTTGGGGTCGAACGCCCACAGCTCCACCAACCCCGACCGCACGCCGCCGGCCAGGGCGCGGATCAGCGACCACAGCACCGAGCCCTTGCCCGAGCCTGTCGCCCCCGCAATCAGCACATGCGAGCCCGTCAACCGCAGCCGATAGGGCTGCCCGTCCTCACACACACCGAGCGTCAACCCGTCCAGGTCTGGCACCTCGGTCGTTGGCAGGGGCGCCACGGTGCCGGCCAAGGGGTCACGGCGCAGAAATCGGATCACCACCCGATCCGGGCGGACCGTCGAGCGGGCCTGACCCTGACGGAGGCGGAAGGCGTAGGCGAGGCGTTCCGCAGCCTGCCCCCAGTCGTCCGGGATCTGCCCCGGCAGCATCCGGACAGTCAGCTCATCGCCGTAACGGTCACAGCGCACCTTGAGAAGCTGCGGCACGTACCGGTCACCGGCGAAAACCGTCGCCAGCCCACACGTCGCCATCACCGATGCCCACCGCCGTCGGTAGACCACCAACGCACGGACCCGGCCGACGATCGGGTACCAGCCGAAGCGCAGCCACGACGACGGGTGCCACCGCCACCAGGCCCCGCAGCCGACGGCGACCGCCAGGACGACGCCGGCCAGGACCCGGCCGCCATACTCAGCCCGCACCCACAGAGCGGCCACGGTCGGGGTGGTGAGCCACCAGTACCGCACCGCCAGCACGGTGAGGCGGAACAGGCCCCGGGCCAGCCACCAGAACACCAGCAGCCAACCCGGGACCCGCCACGCCGGTAGGCGCACGTTCATTGGCGCCACCGGGATCTTGTCGCCCGGAATGATGTTGATCAGAGGCACAGGTCACCACCCCTGCCAGGGCGGGCCAGGGTGGCGATGCACGAGCGGCACGACATGCGGCGCAGGTCGAACCGGCGCGGCTTGACCCACTCCTGGCAGCGGGGGCAGCGGATCGCGCACACCCGCGCCGCAGCCGGCGGCAACCGCAGCACGGACCGGAGGGCCGCCTCCGCCTCCCGGTAGGCGTGGCGCAGGTCGACCATGCGGGTGCGGGACATCAGGACCACCACCCCGACGAGTAGTGGCCCTCAGAGCAGTTCAGGGCAGGGGGAACTACGGTGGGCATCACGCCCTCCTTCACACGTGAGGGATGGGGAGAGCGCGGGACGGGTCGGGACTCTTGGCGGGGAAACGACCCGCCCCGCGCGCCAAACAGCGACCAGTCAGGCCGCCACCGAACCCGGCATGCTCGACGCCGGCCGGATCGCGGTAGCCCGCAGCGAGTACGCCATGCGGGAGCGGCAGTCACCCGACGAGCGGCCAGGCTTGCACCGCTGTGAATCCACATACGGGGTGAGGGTCAGGCCCTCGAACTCCACTGCCGGCGGGTAACCCGGAACCGTCGACGGCGGCGGTACCGGCTGCTGCCCAGCGACCACCTTGACCTTCACCTCGGTCGACCGACCGAACTTCCCCGCCTCGGGGTCCAGGTCCATGACCCGCACCACCCAGACTCGCTCCCCGGTCTCCTTGTCCCGCGCCTGGTTGTCCGCCTCACCACGCCGCTCAAAATCGATCTGCGGCGACACCCCGAGGCAGAGAGCCCCGGCGGGGAACACGTACTCGGACGGGACCGGCACCTTCAACGTCATCGGAACCATCAGACGACCTCCAACGTCTAGTCAACTCAACCAGTTGACTTGTTAAGTGGGATCGAAGGTAGGTGCCGGCAACTTGACTTGTCAAGTGGTGTATCTACCTGGATCAGTCGAGTGGATAGACGTCTTCCAGGTCGTGCCGGCGGGCAGGCAGCAAGAGATCTACGGCTAGCAGCGGCTTTCCGGTCCGGTCGCAGACAGACAGGAGCACCGTGAGTACGGGATCGTCGGCGGCGATCTGCAAGAGCCGCGCCTCTTCGTCGTCGGGCAGACGAGCCGAGATCCGCTCGGCGACGTGATCGAACCGGACCCGCTTGCGGGCCGCCACATGCCGAAGCAGCCCTTCGGGGAGGGCATCCGTGCCGGCCACGCCAGTACCGGTGGCGAAATCGGCGGGCAGGAAGGCGGTACCAAGTTCGACCGGGCCGAGGCCGTCGATGGCGATCAGACGGCGACGAGCGACCACCACTGTGCCCGGTTCCAGGCCCAGGGCTGCCGCGGCTCGGGGCGGAGCAGATACCTCCCCGGCGGCGAGCAGGGTGGAGCCGGCCCGCTCGTCGTCTTCCAGCACCCCGTACCGGCGTTCACGCTCCCGATGATTGGCGCCGGCGGGCCGCCCCAGGACGAAGCGGCCTTTGCCCTGCCGGCTGTCGATCCAGCCGTCCTGCCGCAGCAGATCAAGGGCTCTGACGACGACGGGCCGGGATGCGCCGAACTCGCGGATCAGTTCCGTTTCGCTGGGCAGCATCGAGCCTGGCGGGTAGGTGCCGTCCTGGATGCGTTGTTGCACCGCGTTGACGATCACCACGTACTTCGGCGGCGCAACTTCGATCGGCACCGTTTCACCCCAGACGACAACTCAGCTTGTCAACAGGCTATCTGCGCTGCTCAGGTTCTGTCCATCGGCCCGCATTGACCTGCCGGGCAGCACTGCGTGCGACGCTGCTCTTCCAATCACGTAGCGCGCGCTTCAGTCGCACATTCTCGTCGCGGAGGCTCACTTCCGCCGCCTCCCGGGCGGTCAGATCGTCGACGACCGCCCGGACGAAGGCGTACACCTGATCTTCGTCGAGTCCACGCCGTCCGATCCGGGCACGCCGGAACCGGAAGCGCCTCACCTGATCCGGGTGCAGCCGTACCAATCGTGATGCCGCCCGGAACACTCCCACGGCGAAGGTGGTCACCGTAGCCTCCTGTCAACGTTCAGACCGTCGTTCTTGCCGTCCTGCGCGGCCTCTGCCGCTCCGCTCGGCTCGTAGGTTGCGTAAGGCGCTGTGCGTCCGCTGTTGCGACGGCGCCGATCAGCCGTAGGCCGTCGTGCTGCACGTAGATCTCTCGGCGGTCCACCGCCTTACCGGCGCGGTCGAGGACGTAGCCGGTCAACCAGACCCACCCGTGGTACGTCGGCTTGTCGCAGACCTTGATCACGCGGAAGACCAAAGCCCGATCCCCACCGAACTGCACCGACGCCCTGCCGCCCACACGGACCACATCGCCAGGCTTCGGTTTCATCAGCCCTCCGTGGAGTGGATGGGCACCGAGGCGGGCGGGCTTTGGCCACGGGCCGACACCGCGATGGCCTGCCGGCACCCGCCCCGGTGCCCTGCTCAGGACGCGAGCCCTACGGCAGCCGTCACCACAGGCCGCGCCTGCCTCCCGGTGCCGGTGCAATCCGGGCAGTCCCGCCGCTGCAACCGGGTCGGATCGCTGGGCACCCGTAGGGAGCGTCGAGGGCTCGCCATCTTCCAGCCCCGCCCCTCACACGCAGGGCAGGCAACCGCGGCCGGCGACACCAGGCGCGGTCCCGACGGCGGGCGTGCTCCGTCCACGCAGCGAAGGACCCGGGCGCCGCCACCCGCGACCGCGCTGACACCCGGGGCCCCGTGGTGCCGCACCGCCTTACGCCGGTTCGGTCCGCACACGTCAGCGGCTTGTACGTGCACAATTGCGGTGGGTGACGTGTCCATGGTGGAGATACAACACCCGGTTCAGACGACCGATCGAGGACCGAATCAGCACCTCTGGCGGACATCTAGCGGACACCACGAGGACCTGCATTGAGTTCAGGACCTCACACGGCGAGCGTGGAGACAGCCCATCAGAAAGGCATCGACGATGGCCCGAGAACGCCGCGAACCTCGCACCGTGCTGGAGCACCTCATCCAGCAGAGCGACCGCACGTACGAGGAGCTGGCCGACGAGTTTTCCCGTATGGACCCGCGCGCGGCGATCAGCGCGCGGCACCTCGGGCGGCTGGCGCGCGGTGAACGGGACCTGGCCTCATCGACCCCCGCCACCCGGCGCGCGTTGCAGGCCATGTTCGGCAAGCCAGTCGACGAATTGCAGCGCCCCTGGGCTCCCCACCAGTTGACCCCTGCGCCGGGACCAGAGTTCGCTGTCGAACTCACCGGCGCCGGCCCGGAAAGGAACCTCCTCGCCATGGCCGCACAACGCGCCCGCCAGTACGCCATGCTCGCCGCCGAAGCCACCTCGCCGGCCGCCATCGACCAACTCGCCGAGGACGTGCAGCGCCTCGCCCTGGCCTACCCGCAACGCCCCGTCAGCCAGATCCTCCCGGACCTGGTCGAGACGCAAGACACCCTGTTCACCCTGCTCGAACGCCGCCAGCAACCCACACAGTCACGCGACCTGCACTTCCTCGCCGGCATCACCAGCGGCCTACTCGCCAAGGTCTCCCACGACATGGCCGACCCGCACTCCGCCATGCTGCAAGCCCGCACCGCCGTCCTCTGCGCCGACCAGGCCGGCCACCCCGGCCTGCAAGCATGGCTGCGCGGACTTCAATCGCTGGTCGCCTACTGGGCCGGCAGGTACGCCGAGGCAGTCCGCTACGCCGAAGCCGGCCGCGAGTACGCCACCCAGGCCGGCGGCACCTCTGCCGTCTGGCTACCCGTCAGCGCCGCCCGCGCCTACGCCGCTCTCGGTAACGCCGAGCAGGCCAAGGCCGCCATCACCGAAGCCGAGGACACCTGGGCGCGGGTACGCCCAGACGAGATGGACGAGATGGGCGGCATCTGCACCTTCAACCAACCCCGCACCCTCTACTACGCCAGCGACGCCCTCGCCTGGCTCCCCGACGAAGCCGCCCCCACCGAGCACTACGCCCTGCGTGCAGTCCAGGCGTACTCCGACCGCTACGACCCCGCATGGGCCTTCGGCGACCAGGCCGGCTCCCACACCAACCTCGCCATAGCCCGCATCACCAACGGCGAACTCGACGCCGCGGCCGACGCCCTGGCCCCGGTGCTCGACCTTCCGGCCGAGCAGCGAATCAACGGCATCATGCACTCGGTGCGTCGCGTCCATCAGGCGATCACCCGCGCCGGCCGCGCCAACGACGCCCGTGAACTCATCGACGGCATCGAGCACTTTACCCACACCCCGGCGAACGCCCTGCCTCGATAAGGCACCATCAGCACATGTATCCGATCACCATCCCCGGCCGCGTCATCACCCTCCGCGAACTGCGACCCGATGACGCGGCCGACGCTTTGGCGATCGTTGGTGACGACCGAGTAACCCAATGGCTCTCCTTCGACAGCCGCGACCAGGCCGCCACCGTCGCCATGGTTGAAGGAGCCGTCGCGCGGGCGCAGCTCACCCCGCGCAACGAGTACTACCTAGCCGTCGCCGACACCTCCGACCGGATGATCGGCTTCGCTCGCCTCGGACTCACCGGCCACCAGGCCGCCAAGCTCGGCTACGCCATCGGCGCCGACCACTGGGGGCACGGCTACGCCACCGATGCCGCCCGCACCATCGTCGATTACGGCTTCGGAGAGCTAAAGCTTCACCGCATCACCGCCGCCATCGGCCCTGACAATGCCGCCTCGATCGCAGTCGCTAAGCGGCTCGGCATGCAGTACGAAGGCCGACTCCGCGACCACGTCTATACCAACGGCGCCTGGCGCGATTCCCTGCTCTACTCCATCCTCGCCCCGGAGTGGAGCGGCACTCCGGACTGAGACTTCGCCGTCAGCTTCCGGGCACGAGCGGTCCTGATCATGGTGCCGGTACGATCGCCGCCATGCGCGACGCCGACACGCCGCCGCAGGAACCCGTCGACCGCCGCTACGCCCGCACTGAACTCACACTTCGCCAGCAAGCGGCCCTCATCCGAGCCGCCGCAGCCGAGGTGTATGAGCGTGTACAGGAATGGCGGAACTCGCCCGGCTGGCAAGACACTCCGACGAACGCCCACCGGCATCAGGCGACCGTGAGCGCAGTCGCCGCTCTTGACGCGCTACCCGAGCCGGCCACTGCAGAGGACCTCACCGGGCTCGTTGATGCTGTCCGACCCATACGTGTTGAGTGGCGGCCGAGCCGGCCTGGTCCCGAACAGCACATTTTCGCTGCGGTTGAGCGACTTCGGAAAGCGTGCGGGTAGCGCCGGCCGCGCAGAGTCTCTGTACGTCTTCAAGGCGGCCCTTGACGGGCCGCACGCATCGCCGCTTGGGCGCGCGCCGGCCGCCGCTGTCGCTCTGCGGCCGTCACGCCTGATGCCCGGTGACTGGCGCGAAGAGCGAAGAGCCCGGAGGGCCGCCGCAGAACGACAGCCATTGACCGATGGTGTGCTGGGCCGGCAGCCGGCCGGGCCGTCGCCCGACCCGCCAACGTCCGTACAAGCCGTTAGGTGCGCTTGACGTGGCGGGCCGGGCGTGAGGCCCGCTCCCCAGGAGGGCGGGTCGACGGCAGACAGTGAGGATGGTGGGGTGGGTCGCCGGGTTGGTCTGACTCACCGGCAGACCGACGCTTGCTGTCCTTATCCCGATTCGTCGGCCGACTCGGTGACCCCGACAACTGCATGTCACCGGCC
>NZ_WAAS01000086.1:0-24451 GCF_008806585.1 Micromonospora sp. AMSO12t | reverse complement strand
AAGAGACAGCCTCCAGCACCCGCGTCCGCACCCCGGCGCGGGCCAGCGCGAGCGCGGCGGCCAGCCCGGAGAAGCCGGCGCCGACCACGACGACCTCGGTACCCATGCGGCGGCATACCCGTTTACGCCGCCGCCATGACCGCGACGCCGGATCGCGGCAGCCGGCGGAGCGGCGTGCAGCCCCGGCGATCGGGCGGGTCGACCGCCGGCCGTCGCGATGCGCGTCGATCGTCGGCATCGAGACACGTGAGCCTGCGGGGCTGCGCGGTCGGCCCCGGACGGGCCATCCTTGTCCGGTGCGGTGTCGCCCGTCCTGCGACGGTGGGTGCGGCGCGCGGACCGGAAGTCAGTGAAGGACACGAAGGAGGATGCCGTGCGCTACGTCGACGGCCCGGCAGTCGAGTGCGACCTGCACGTGGCAGCCGATCCCGCCCGGGTGTGGGAGCTGGTCACGGACATCGAGCTGCCCGCGCGGTTCAGTCCGGAGCTGCGCCGGGTGCGCTGGCTGGACGGCAGCCAAGGGCCGACGCTCGGCGCCCGGTTCGAGGGGCACAACCACCATCCGGCGCTGGGCGAGTGGCGCACCATCTCGCACGTCGTGCGGTTCGACGCGCCACGGGTCTTCGGCTGGGTGGTGCTCGACCCGGACGACCGCTTCGGCGGCGGCCCCACCGACCTCGACCAACCGGGTGCCACCTGGCAGTACCGCCTCACCGCCGAGGGCGGCGGGTGCCGGCTGTCCCACTCCGTGCGGATCGGCCCCGGCCGCACCGGGCTCAGCCTGGTCATCGACCGGGCCCCGGAGAACGAGGAGCAGGTCATCGCACGCCGGCTGGACGCCCTGCGGGACGCCATGACCGGCACGTTGCAGGGCATCCGGGACCTCGCCGAGCAGCCACGCTGACCACGGCGCCGGCGGGCTGGGCGGCGCCGGCGGGCTGAGGGGCGGTGGCGGGGGCGCCGCCACCGCCGGGCCGGGCCTCGGCGCGGCGTCGGGCCGAACCGCTCAACCCCGACAGGCGTCGCCTGCCGGTCCCGGCGCGGAGGTGCCGAAACGTTCCGCGAACGCGCCGTACACGGGTGTGCCCGACAGGTTGTCGCGGATGGCGAACACCACCCGGTCGAACCGGTCGACCACCCGCAGCGCGTCGGCGAAGGCGTCCGCCACCGTGGCGGGGTCGTTGCGGAACACCCCGCACCCCCACGCGCCCAGCACGATCGTCCGATGCCCGTGCGCGGCGGCCACCTCGAGCACCCGCCGCGCACGCCGGCGCAGCACCGCCGGCACGTCGGGGGCGTGCGCGGGCTGGTTGCGCACGATCGCGCCGAGGTTCGGCGCCGCGGCGGTGAGGAAGGACGTCTGGTACGCCACGTCGAGCAGCCCGCCCTTGTCGTCGCGGAACACCGGCACGCCCGGGGAGTAGATGACCCGGTCGCTGTACCGCAGGTCGCGTTGGCCGCGGTGGAACGCGTAGAAGTCGGGCGCGGCGAGCAGGCACGGGTAGAGCGCCGACGATCGTGCGACGCTCTCCTCCTGCGCCTTCGCCCCGCCGAGGAACCCGCCGCCCGGGTTCTTGGCCGACGCGAACACCAGACACGCCGCATCCGGACCGAGCCGGCGGGCCGCCTGCAACGTCGACTCGTACGTCACCTCGACGTCGCCGGCCCCGACCCGCGTGTCGCCGATCGTGAGCGTCCCGTCGGGAAGGTGGTGGCGGGTGCCGGCGACCGCGGCCTGCACCTGCGCACCGATGACGACCTCGTCGCCGGCGCCGTTGCGGTACCGGCCCGACTCGGCGATAGCCACCGTCTGTCGGGCGATCTCACGAAGGCGGCTGCTCACCGGCGCACCCGGCGCATCCGCCGGCAGGGGGCGTGCACAGCCAGCAGGCTAGGCCGCCACCCGTTCCGCCGACAACTGCTTTCCGAGCCCGCTCAGTGCGCTGCCACGACCACCCCGTCCGGCTCCAGGCCGGCGAGCCGGGACGGTCGCACGACGACGAACAGGACCGCCGTCGCGGCCAGCATGCCCCCCGCGACGACGACGGACATGGCGACCGCGCCGGTGCCCAGGACGCCCACCAGGGGTGCGGCCAGCGCCCCGACGCCGAACTGCACGGCGCCGAGCAGGGCGGAGGCCGTGCCGGCCGCCTCGCCGTGGCGGGACAGGGCCAGGGCCGGCGCGTTCGGCATCGCGAGGCCCGCCGCCGCGAGCACCACCCACAACGACACCAGCAGGGCCGGCAGCCCGCCGAACCCGGTCACGGCGAAGGCGAGCAGTGCCAGTCCGGCCACGCTCCCCGCGGCCAGGGCGACCACGAGGATCCGCTGCGGCGGGTGGCGGCGCAGCAGCCGTACGTTGAACTGGGTCGCCGCGATCAGCCCGACCGCGCCCGCCCCGAAGGCCAACCCGAACTGCTGCTCGTCCAGGCCGTACTGGTCCTGGAAGACGAACGACGACCCGGCGACATACGCGAACAGAGCGGCCATGGCCAGCCCGGCGACCAGGACCAGGCCCACGAACGTGCGGTCGCGCAGCAGCGCGCCGTACACGCCGATGGTCGCGACCACGCCGCCGCGCCGGCGCCGCTCGGCGGGCAGCGTCTCGCGCAGGCCGAACGCGGCGACCACCACGAGCAGCACGCCGAAGGCGGCCAGCGCCACGAAGACGCCGCGCCAGTCCGTCCAGCGCAGCAGCCCGCCGCCGAGGGTCGGCGCGAGGATCGGCGCCGCCCCCATGACCAGCAGCAGCCGGGAGAGCAGCTTCGCGAAGGCCGCACCGTCGAACAGGTCGCGGACGACGGCCATCGCGACCACCGAGGCCGCGGCGACGCCGAGGCCCTGCACCACCCGCAACGCGCCGAGAACCGCGATACTCGGCGCGACGACGCAGAGCAGCGACGCCACGACGTGCAGCGCGATGCCGGCGATCAGCGGCGCGCGCCGGCCGACGGCGTCGGACAGCGGGCCGATCAGCAGCTGGCCGAGGGCGAGGCCCGCCAGCGTGCCGGTGAGGGTCAACTGGACCGCCGCCGACGTGGTCTGGAATTCGTCGACGATCGTGGGAAGCGCGGGCAGGTACATGTCGATGGTCAGCGGACCCACCGCGATCAGCGACCCGAGGACGAGGACGAGCCGCAGGCGTTGCCGGGGGCTCATCAGGTCACCGGGCGTCAGCGGGGCTGCCGGCCCCTGCGGGGCGTCGACGGCGGCCGTCATCGGCTCGCCGCCGGCCGGTCGGTGGGCAGCCGGGCTGGGAAGAGTGCAGGAGTCACATCTGGCTCCAAATCCGGATCCGGTGATCTCATTCCCGCCGGGCGGCGAGGTAACGGAGTTCACAGTCGGGCGGCGGCGGCCGAACGGCGATCGGAGCCGCTGCGCGCGGCCGGGTCCCGCCGGTCGGGCCCTCGCGCCAGCACCATGTTGTCACCCGTGGCAGCTAATCTGCGCGGGTGTGGGAAACGATGGTGCGGAGCGACCCCGATGGCTGACGCCGACGACGTCCGGCACCTGGCGCTGGCGCTGCCGCACGTGGTCGAGATCGACAGCGAGGGCTTCGACTTCCGGGTCGCCGACAAGGGGTTCGTCTGGTCCTACCCCGAGCGCAGACCCGGCACGTCGCGCCTGATCCGGACGGACGTCGCGGTGCTCTACGTCGGCGACGAGGCGGAGAAGCAGGCGTTGCTCCTCGGCGAGCCCGAGGTCTTCTTCACCACGCCCTCGTACGAGGGGCTGCCCCTGGTCATGTTGCGGCTGGCGCAGGTGGACGTCGACCGCCTGACGGAGCTCGTCACCGACGCGTGGCGGATGCGTGTCCCGGGCCCGCTACTCAGCGACGTCGACGGTGGCACCGGTCCCGGCTGAGGCTCCGTCGCGACACCGTTCGACACGAACCCGCCAGTAACATAAGCGCGCCCCGGGCGCATCACCCTCCCACGAAGTGGACGGCCGCAACACATGCCGGGAAACGATCACGGTTGTGTCAGGCGTTTTGGCTGGTCAACGCCGCAACATCGTCCGTTCGCCGAACGGATTCGGACCCCTGACCTTTTGATCCACAGGCACGAGGGTGGACACTGCCGAAGGTGCCGCCGCGTCGCGGCCCGCGCATCATTGGTCTAAAAGGAGGGCTCGATCGGTGTTCAGTCGTGTCGCCATCGTCAACCGTGGTGAGGCCGCCATGCGGCTCATCCACGCCGTACGGGACATCGCCGCGGAGACCGGGACACGGATCGAGACCGTCGCCCTGCACACCGACGTCGACCGTACGGCCACCTTCGTCCGCGAGGCGGACCTGTCCTACGACCTCGGTCCCGCGTCCGCGCGCCCGTACCTCGACCTGAAGGTGCTGGAGCGCGCGCTGGTGGAGAGCGGGGCCGACGCCGCGTGGGTCGGCTGGGGCTTCGTCGCCGAGGACCCGGCGTTCGCGGAGCTGTGCGAGAGGATCGGCGTCACCTTCGTCGGACCGAGCCCGGACGCCATGCGCAAGCTGGGCGACAAGATCGGCGCGAAGCTGATCGCCGAGGAGGTCGGCGTACCGGTCGCGCCGTGGAGCCGTGGCGCGGTCGAGACCCTGGACGCCGCCCTGGCGGCGGCGGCCGAGATCGGCTACCCGCTGATGCTCAAGGCGACCGCGGGCGGCGGCGGGCGCGGCATCCGCGTGATCACCAACGAGGCCGAGCTCGCCGACGCCTACGAGCGCACCAGCCAGGAGGCCGCGCGGGCGTTCGGCAGCGGCGTCGTGTTCCTGGAACGTCTGGTCACCGGCGCCCGGCACGTCGAGGTCCAGGTGATCGCCGACGGCCAGGGCACCGCGTGGGCGCTCGGTGTCCGCGACTGCTCGGTGCAGCGGCGCAACCAGAAGGTCATCGAGGAGTCGGCGTCGCCGGTGCTCGGTCCTGAGCAGACGGCCGAGCTCAAGACGTCGGCCGAACGGCTCGCCGTCGCGGTCGGCTACCGCGGCGCGGCGACCGTCGAGTTCCTCTACCACCCCGGCGACCGGCTGTTCGCGTTCCTGGAGGTCAACACCCGCCTCCAGGTCGAGCACCCGATCACCGAGTCCACCACCGGCTTCGACCTGGTCAGGGCGCAGCTGCACGTGGCGTCGGGCGGGCGGCTCGAGGGCGAGCCGCCGGTGGAGCGCGGGCACGCCATCGAGGCCCGACTGAACGCCGAGGACCCCGACCGCGACTTCGCGCCCTCCCCCGGCCGCATCGCGCGGCTGGACCTGCCCGCCGGGCCGGGCATCCGCGTGGACACCGGCGTCAGCGAGGGCGACACCATCCCCGCCGACTTCGACTCGATGATCGCGAAGATCATCGCGTACGGCCGCGACCGCGACGAGGCGCTCGGCAGGCTGCGCCGGGCGATGGCGCAGACCACGGTGATCATCGAGGGCGGCGCGACGAACAAGAGCTTCGTGCTCGACCTGCTCGACCAGCCCGAGGTGATCGACGCCAGCGCGGACACCGGCTGGATCGACCGCGTCCGGGGCGAGGGCAGGCTGGTCACGCACCGGCACTCCGCCGTCGCGCTGGCGGCCGCCGCCATCGAGGCGTACGAGGAGGAGGAGCGCGTCGAGCGGCAGCGGCTGCTGTCGACGGCGTTCGGCGGCCGCCCGCAGGTGCAACACGAGAGCGGCCGGCCGCTGGACCTCAAGCTGCGCGGCGTCGACTACCGCGTGCGCGTCGCGCGGGTCGGCGCACACCGGTTCCGCGTCGGCGTCGAAGCGGGCGGCACCGTACGCACCGCCGACGTCGAGCTGGACCGCTTCGACCGGCACACCGGGCAGGTCGTCGTCAACGGCACCCGCTACCGCCTGCTCATCGGCACGCACGGGCCGATCCACCTGGTCGAGGTGGACGGCGTGGCGCACCGGGTCACCCGCGACGAGGGCGGTGTCCTGCGTTCGCCCAGCCCCGCGCTGGTCGTCGCCACGCCGTTGAAGGTCGGCGCCGAGGTCGAGGCGGGCGCGCCGGTGCTGGTGCTGGAGAGCATGAAGATGGAGACGGTGCTGCGGGCGCCGTTCAAGGCGCGGCTGAAGGAATGCGTCGTCTCCGTGGGCACCCAGGTGGAGACCGGCGCGCCGCTGCTGCGGCTGGAGCCGCTCGCCGACGACGCCGAGGCCGGGGAGACTGCGGCGACCGAGTCCGTCGAGCTGGACCTGCCCGAAGCGCCCGCCAGGATCCCGGCGCGGGAGCGCGCCACGCGCGGCCAGGAGGACCTGCGGAGCCTGCTGCTCGGCTTCGACGTCGACCCGCACGACGAGCGCCGGCTGCTCGACGACTACCTCGCCGCGCGCCGGGCCGCCACCGAGGACGGTCACCGGCCGCTGGCCGAGGAACTCGGCCTCATCGACGTGTTCGCCGACCTCACCGAGCTCAGCCGCAACCGGCCGACGGGCGAGGACGGCGGCGGCGCCGGCCACGTGCCGAGCGCCCGCGAGTACTTCCACACCTACCTGCAGTACCTCGACGTGGACCGGGCCGGGCTGCCGGAGACGTTCCAGGCCAAGCTCGCCAAGGCGCTCGGGCACTACGGCGTCACCGAGCTGGAGCGCTGCCCCGAGCTCGAAGCCGCCGTGTTCCGGATCTTCCTCGCCCTGCAACGCGCGTCCGCCGACGCCACGGTCGTCGCGACGCTGCTGCGCGCCTGGCTGCGGGAGCCGCCGCCGGACGAGTCGCTGCGCGAGCCCGCCGGTCTCGCGCTGGAGCGGCTGGTGGCCGCGACGCAGGTCCGCTTCCCGGTGGTCTGCGACCTCGCGCGCGGCGTGGTGTTCGCCTGGTTCGCCCAGCCGCTGCTGCGCCGCAACCGCGCCCGCGTCTACGCCGACGTGCGTCGGCACCTACGCCACCTCGACGCGCACCCGGACGCGCCGGACCGCGCCGAGCGCGTCGCCGAGATGGTGCGCTCCACCGAGCCGCTGGTGCGGCTGCTCGGCCAGCGGCTGGTCCGCGACGACGTGGACAACGCGGTCATGCTGGAGGTGCTGACCCGGCGCTACTACGGCAACAAGGACCTCAACCGCGTACGCACCAGCGAGGTCGAGGGCTGCACGTTCGTGGTCGCCGAGCGGACGGGCTCGTGCGTGGTCTCCGCCGCCGTGGGCTTCGACGCGCTGGGCAGCGCGCTGCGCGGCCTCGCTGAGCTGGCGAGCGGCCACGACGCCATCGACGTCGACATCTATCTGGCGTGGGAGAACCAGCCGGCGGACTTCGACGCGATGGCGGCGGCGCTGCACGAGGTCGTCAGCGCGCACCCGCTGCCGAACCAGGTCCGCAGGCTCACCACCACCGTCGCGGGTCGCAGCGGCGCGGTGATGCACCACCACTTCACGTTCCGCCCGTCGACCATCGGGATGATGGAGGAGCGGCTGATCCGCGGCCTGCACCCGTACATCGCGCAGCGGATGCAGATGGAGCGGCTGAGCAAGTTCGACCTCACGCGGCTGCCGTCGTCGGACGAGGAGGTCTACCTCTTCCAGTGCGTGGCGCGGGAGAACCCGTCGGACGACCGCCTCGTCGCGTTCGCGCAGGTGCGTGACCTGACCGAGCTGCGCGAGCACGACGGGCGGCTGGTGGCGCTGCCCACCGCCGAGGACGTCCTCGCCACCTGTCTCGACTCGATCCGTCGCGCGCAGTCGCGGCGGCCGTCGAGGAAGCGCTTCAGCACCAACCGGATCGTGGTCTACGTCTGGCCGCCGAGCGACCTCACCCGCGCGGAGCTGGAGATGATCGCCCGGCGGGTGCTGCCCACGACCGCGGGCGCCGGGCTGGAGGAGATCCTGTTCATCGCGCGGCAGCGCGACCGCCGGACCGGCGAGCTGACCAAGATCGCCGTACGCGTCTCGTTCGACGCCACGGGCGGCACCGCGCTGACCGTCGGCGAGCCGTCGGACGAGCCGGTCGAGCCGCTTGACGACTACCGGCAGAAGGTGCTGCGCGCGAGCAGCCGCAACGCGGTCTACCCGTACGAGCTGACCGCCCTGCTCGGCACCTTCGTCGAGCACGACCTCGACGACGACCACGCGCTGGTCCCGGTCGAGCGGCCGAAGGGGCGTAACAGCGCGGCGATCGTGGCGGGCGTGGTGACCACGCCGACCCGGCGGCACCCGCAGGGCGTCACCCGGGTCGTGCTGCTAGGCGACCCAACGAAGGCGCTCGGCGCGCTGTCGGAGCCGGAGTGCCGCCGCGTGATCGCCGCGCTGGACCTGGCCGAGCGGATGCAGGTGCCGCTGGAGTGGTACGCGCTGTCCGCAGGCGCCCGGATCTCCATGCAGTCGGGCACGGAGAACATGGACTGGGTGGCCGCGGCGCTCAAGCGGATCGTCGAGTTCACCCAGGACGGCGGCGAGATCAACATCGTGGTCGCGGGCATCACCGTCGGGGCGCAGCCGTACTGGAACGCCGAGGCGACGATGCTGATGCACACCAAGGGCATTCTGGTGATGACGCCGGACTCGGCGATGGTGCTCACCGGCAAGCAGTCGCTCGACTTCTCCGGCGGGGTCTCGGCCGAGGACAACTTCGGCATCGGCGGCTACGACCGGGTGATGGGCCCGAACGGGCAGGCGCAGTACTGGGCGCCGAACCTGGCCGCGGCGCGGGACGTGCTGATGGCGCACTACGAGCACACGTACGTCGCGCCCGGCGAGCAGGGGCCGCGGCGGGCGCGGACGACCGACCCGGTCGACCGCGACGTCTCCGCCTTCCCGCACGTCGTGGCGGGCAGCGACTTCACCACCGTCGGCGAGATCTTCTCCGCCGAGGCCAACCCGGACCGCAAGAAGCCGTTCGACATCCGGACGGTGATGCGGGCGCTCTCCGACCAGGACCACCCGGTGCTGGAACGGTGGGCGGGCATGGCCGACGCGGAGACCGTGGCGGTGCAGGACGTACACCTCGGTGGCATGCCGGTGTGCCTGATCGGCATCGAGTCACGGTCGGTGCCGCGGCGCGGCTTCCCGCCCACCGACGGCCCGGACACCTACACCGCGGGCACGTTGTTCCCCCGGTCGTCGAAGAAGGCCGCGCGGGCGATCAACGCGGCCAGCGGCAACCGGCCGCTGGTGGTGCTGGCGAACCTGTCGGGCTTCGACGGCTCGCCCGAGTCGATGCGCAATCTCCAACTGGAGTACGGCGCCGAGATCGGCCGCGCGATCGTGAACTTCCGCGGGCCCATCGTGTTCTGCGTGATCTCGCGGTACCACGGTGGCGCGTTCGTGGTGTTCTCGAAGGCGCTGAACCCGAACATGACCGTGCTCGCGCTGGAGGGCTCGTTCGCCTCGGTCCTCGGCGGCGCCCCCGCCGCCGCGGTGGTGTTCTCCGGCGACGTCAACGCCCGCACCGCGGCCGACCCGCGCGTTCGGGAGTTGGAGGCCCGCGTCGCGGCGGCCTCCGGCACCGAACGCGCGGCGTTGACCGCGGAGCTCGACGAGCTGCGCTCGTCGGTGCGCGTGGAGAAGCTGGGCGAGGTGGCCGCCGAGTTCGACCGGGTGCACAACATCCGGCGCGCGGTCGAGGTCGGCTCCGTCGACGCCGTCATCCGCGCGGCGGAACTGCGCCCGCGCATCATCGACGCCATCGAGGGCCGCCTGCGCTGACGCGGCGACGCGCCACGGCGAGGTCCTCGCCGTGGCGCGTCACGCCGTCCGTCCCTCCGGGCCCTGCCGACCGTCGACCGGCAGCGGATATCGAGAAAATATGGCCGACGACGTCAGCCTCACCGCGATGGACCGATCTCGCGGTGAGGCTGATGATCTTCATGATCGATCTTGATGTCGTGGACCGCCTGCTCGGAGCACCGCCGGACCTGCCCACCTGGCGGGTCGCCGACATGGCCAACCGCAAGGGGATCCTCGCCACCTGGCTCTCCTCCGCGGTGGCCCGGGGTCTCGAGCTCAACGAGGCGGAGGGCGCGTACCTGCGCCGGTGGGAGCAGCGCGTCGAGACCCTCCACGCGACCGGCGCCGAGCTGGCCGGCCGGTACGGGGCGACGGTCCTCAAGGGCCCGTGCATCGCCCGGCACTATCCCCGTGGGCTACTGCGGCAGTCGGGAGACGTCGACCTCTTCGCCCCCAACCAGGACGTCCTGTGGTCCTGCGTACGGGATCTGGTCGACCGTTGGGGGGCCGTACCTCAGGCGGTCAGCATCCTGGAGGGGCTCGACGAGCCGCACGTCGGCGTGGCGATGAAGTGGCCCGCGACCGAGCCGCACCTCGACAAGCCGATGGGCGCCGACGTCACCACGTTCACCTTCGCCGGCGACCTTCGTGGCGTCCCGGTGCGCGTCGCGCCGGTGGAACAGGACGACCTGTGCGGGCTCTTCGCCGTGGCCGAGGAGCGGTTCCAGCGCAAGTTCCGGATCAAGGACCTGCTGGACCTGCTGGTCCTGGCCGAAGCCCTGGAGCAGCGGCTGGGCGACGACCTGACCGAGGTGATCTGCGAACACGCAGTGCGCCTGGCACTCGCCCCCGAGCTGCGTCAGCTCGTCGTCCGTACGGATGAGTGGGTGAGCGTGTCCGAGCGCTGGCGGCGCACCGCCGACGCGCTCCGGCCGCTGGCGCGCCGGGAGAAGGACATGCGCCGCCCCGGCCGGCAGGGCGTACACCGGCTCAGTTTCGGATTTCCGCTCGACGAGCGGCCCGGCGCCGCCTCCCGTGTGGACGTCCACCGCAGGGCCGGCAGCAGCCTGGTGACGACGCCGGTCGGCACCTGCCTGCTGACAGAACGGCTGGTCGTGAACGAGGACGAGCTGACGGACGCCCTCGAACACGCCCGGTCTCTGACCACCACCAGTTGAGAGGAGGTGCACAGATGCGTCACATCATCCTGGGTTCGTTCCGCGTCAAGCCGCGGCCGTCCGCCGCCGCCAAGTAGCAGGTAGTTCCGGTGTGGTCCCCGGCCAGTGCAGGCCGGGGACCACAGCGTCGGATCCCCCACCGCGTGACGACCGGACGCACCGGCGGACGGGTCCCCCGTCAGCTCTACCGCAGGACGCCCTCGTGCAGCGCCCGCAGCACCGCGTTGGTGCGGTCCCGGGCGCCGAGCTTCAGCAGGATCGCCGACACGTGGTTCTTGACCGTGCCCTCCGCGAGGAAGAGCAGGCCGGCGACCTCCCGGTTGGTGTAGCCCTCGGCGACCAGCCGCAGCACGTCCAGCTCCCGCTCGGTGAGCTCCTGCGACGGCGGGGCGCTCACCCCGACCGGGGACGGCGCCGAGCGGATGGCGCGCAGGAGCCGATCGGTGATCGACACGGCGATGAGCGTTCCGCCCGCGGCGAGGGTCTCGACCGCCCGGGTCAGCTGCTCCAGCGTGACGTCCTTGAGCAGGTAGCCCCGCGCCCCGGCGCGCAGCGCGTCGAGGACGAGGGTGTCGTCGTCGAAGGTGGTGAGCACCAGCACCGGCACGTCCGCCCCGCGCTCGCGGAGCCGTCGGAGGACCCAGATGCCGTCCCGGCGCGGCATGCGCAGGTCGAGCAGGACGACGTCGGGCCGGGTCGCGTCGATCGCGGCCAGGGCGGCCTCGCCGTCGTCGGCCTCGCCGACCACCTCGATGCCCGCAATGTCGAGCAGGGTGCGGATGCCCTGCCGGACCAGCGTCTGGTCGTCGACCACGACCACCCTGGTCACGCCGGCACGCCGGTCGTCTCGGCCGCACGCGTCGGCCGGATCGAGCATGCCGGTCACCGGGCCGGCATCCGGGCGGTCACCCGGAAGCCCGCGCTGCCGTCGTACGCGATCTCCCCGCCGAGTGCCGCGAACCGCTCCGCGAGGCCCCGCAGGCCGTTGCCGGGGACCACGCCCCGCGCGCCCTGCCCGTCGTCGACCGCCGTCAGTCGGATCGCCGCACCGTGGCGGACGATCGTGACTCGCAGCTCGCCCGCGCAGGCGTGCCGCAGGGTGTTGGTGATGATCTCCTGTACGGCCCGCACGAGCGCCGCGGTCTGTTCCTCGTTCGGCTCGACGTCCTCGCCCACCTCGACCGTCACGTCGAGCCCGGGGATGTCGCGGCCGACGTCGCGCAGCGCCTCGGCGAGGTCGGCGGCGGACCCGGCGCGCAGCGCGCTGACGGTGTCGCGCACGTCGGCGAGCACCTCCCGGGCCACCCGGCCGGCCCGTTCGACGTGCTCCCGCGCCGGGTCGCCCGCACGGTGCCGGGCCGCCTCCAGCTCCAGGGTGAGGACGGTGAGCTGGTGACCGAGCAGGTCGTGCAGCTCACGGGAGATGCGCAGGCGTTCCGCCGTGCGGGCGGACCCGGCCAGCAGCAGGCTGGCCGCCCGCAGCTCCACGTGCGCCCGGGCCAGTTCCCGACGGTGCTGCTGCTCCCGGCGGACCGCGGTCACGCTGAACGTCGTGGCGATCTGGATCAGCCCGTAGAACACCCCGGACACGAGTGGCGCGACCGGGTCGTCGTGGACCCGGCCGACGGTCAGGGCGATAACGGCCGTGTTCAGCGCCACCACCAGCAGGTTGACCGGCAGCCGGAGGGTCTCCGGCCCGAGCGCGGCGATCACCACCAGCAGGATCGGCAGCATGCCGGCGCGGGGGGCCGTCGCGACCACGCCCCAGCCGGCGACCACTGCCGTGCCGTAGGCCGCCCACCTCGTCCGGGGTGCTCCCCATTCGGCCACGGCGCCGAGCGCCGCGCCCAGGGTGACGACGAAGAGCCCCACCCACACCGGCGCCGGGATGTCCGGCTCGACCAGGCCGAGCATCACCGGCGACCCGACGCCCACGCACACGACGAGCATCACCAGGCCGGACCACTCATCGAGCCCGAGCCGCCGCATGCGGCAACCCTAGCCGCCGCGGCCGGCGAGCCACGGGTGCCAAAAGTCATGGGCGGCGGGGCTGACCTCCGGCACAGGCGGCGGGCGGTGGCCCCGACCAGCATGGAGGGCATGAGCCAACCCGCCATCGAGGTCGAGAACCTTTACAAACGGTACGGCGACGTCGTCGCCGTCGACGACGTCAGCCTGACGGTGGCCCCCGGTGAGGTGCTGGGCGTCCTGGGCGTCAACGGGGCCGGCAAGACCACGATGATCGAGCTGATCGCCGGCCTGCGGGTCCCCGACCGGGGACGCGTCCGGGTGCTCGGGCTGGACCCGCGCCGGGACCGCGCCGCCGTACGTCAGGTGCTCGGCGTGCAGTTGCAGCAGGCCGAGCTGCACGCGGCCCTGACCGTCGGCGAGCTGCTCGGCCTCTACCGCAGCTTCTACCCCGATCCGCGCCCCGCCGACGAACTGCTCGACCTGGTCGAGCTGCGGGGGCAGGCCCGGACGCGGTTCGAGAAGCTCTCCGGCGGGCAGCAGCAGCGCCTCTCCATAGCCCTCGCCCTGGTCGGCCGACCGCGGGTGGTGATCCTCGACGAACTCACCACCGGGCTGGATCCCCGTGCCCGCCGGCGCATCTGGGCGGGTGTGGAGGGGCTGCGCGACGAGACCGTGCTGTTGGTCAGCCACGCCATGGACGAGGTCCAACGGCTCTGCGACCGGGTCGTGCTGCTCGACGCCGGCCGGATCGTCGCCCTGGACACCCCGACCGGGCTGGCCGCCAGGGCCGGCGCCGCGAACCTGGAGGAGGCGTTCGTCCGCCTCACCGGCAAGGAACTCGTCACGGAGGAGGACGCATGAACGAGGTGACCGTACGACGACCCGGGGCAGGCTCGTGGCTGGCCCTGATCGGGTGCGAGGCGAAGATGGTCGTCCGGGACACGGCCGGGCTGGTCGTACCGATAGGGCTGCCGCTGTTGATCCTGGTCATGAACGCCGCTGCCGCCGGTGACCAGGAGGTTGCCGGCGGGCGCTCGGCGCTGGACCTCTTCGTCCTTCCGCTGGTCTTCACCATCGTCCTCGCCACGATCGGCATCGTGAACATGCCGAGTTTCCTGGCCTACTACCGCCGCAGCGGGGTGCTGCGCCGGCTCGCGGTCACCCCGGCGTCGCCGGCGATGGTGCTCGTCGCCCAGCTGGTGGTGAGCCTGGCGCAGGTGCTGGTGGGGATCGGGCTGGCGTACGCCGTCGCCGTCGTCGGCTTCGGCGCACGTCCGCCGGCCCACGTCGGCATGGCGCTCGCCGTGGTCGGGCTCTCGGTGGCCGCGATGTACGGGCTGGGCATGATCGTCGCCTCGGTGGCGCCCACCCCGAACTCGGCGGTCGCCATCGGCCTGATCGCCTTCTTCGCCCTCGGGGCCGTCGGCGGGTTGTTCGGCGGCACCGCCTCCCTGCCGGAACCGGTGGCCCGGGCCGCCTCGTGGCTGCCGTTCGGCGCCACCGTCGAGGCGCTCTCCAGCGCCTGGGCGGGGGCCTCGGTCGACGCGTCGAACCTGGCGGGTCTGGCGATCACCGCAGTCGTCGGTGCGACCGTCGCCGCGCTCCTGTTCCGCTGGAACTAGTGCGTAAGCGCGGCGGGCGGCCCGGGACCGGCCCGCCGCGCCGGTCAGAAGACGTACAGGTCCAGTGCGATCCCGTCCGAGCCTCCGGAGTGGCTCACCGCGACCCAGTCGTCCCCGGCGCCGGCGAGCCAACCGGCGTACCGGCCGAGCTGGCGACCGGTCGACACGTCGTGGACGAGCACGACCGGTCGTTCCTGCACCGCGCCGCTGACCGCCACGAGGCGTCCGGTCACGCTCGACCGCCAGCTCGCCGAGGTGCCGGACAGTCCCGGGTCCGGCGCGCTCCACCGCGTCGCGCCGGTGGCCATGTCGAGCAGGGCCAGCTCGCCCTCGTCGGCGGTGCGCCGCACCAGCACGGACCGGTCGTCCCCGTCGATCGGCACGCCGGGGGCGACGCCCTCCCACTGCGTTTTACCGGTCCGCAGGTCGATCATCTGCGGCCGGCCGGCGTCCGTGACCGCGACGAGCCGGGTGCCGGCCCCGATCAGGGTCAGCCCGCTGCGGTCGTGCGCCAGTCGCTTGGCACACTCGCCGTCCTCGCGTCGCCCGCTGAAGACCTCGCCGGACCAGCCTCCGGCGCCGGTGGCCGCGTCGACGGTGGCGATGCTGACCGTGCACCGCCGGTCGCCCCGGGGCGGATCGTTATCGGTGGTCACCAGCAGGCCGTCGGCGACAAAGCCGTACCAGGCCCGGCTCGGCAGGCGTCCGGCGCCGACCTTGCCGGTGGTGGGTGCGACGCTCGTGTAGGTTCGCCCGTTCAGCCGCACCGACACGTACCGCTGGGTGGGCGCGGCGTACGGCGCGCGGACGCCGAGCGCCTCGTCGCTGACCCGGGCGAACCGGTCGGCGGGCAGTTTCCACAGTTGGCGACCGTCGCGGACGTCCCGGGCGATGACGACGCACTTCGCGGACTGTCCGGTGCCGACGCACTCGCGGTCGTACACGACCTGCTGCTGGACGACGACGTCCTGGGTGTCCTCGGTCCGCCAGCGGGTGGCGCCGGTGGCCGCGTCGAGCACCTCCAGCAACCCTCCGTTGCTGGCGCTGAGCACGAGCAGGTCGCCGGCGACCGCGTACTGGTAGGCCATCGGGAACGGGCGACGCCAGCGGTCCTGCCCCGTCGCGCGGTCCACCGCCCGCAGTTCCCGCCCGTCCGGCACGACGACGACCTGGCCGAGCTGCGTCAACGGCTGGTCGAGCCGCCTGGCCGTCACCGACCAGGTGGGCTCCGGGCCCTCCCCCTCCGCTCCGGTCCCGCCGCCGCGCAGGCTCTCCTGGGTCACCGCGATCCCCGGCGCCGGCCGCTCGGGCGGCTCCGCCCGTGGCGCGGTGCAGGCGGCGAGCCCGACGAGCAGGCTCAGGGCCGCCCCTGCGACGCACGAACGGGGCGGGCGGTGCGACGGTGACAACGGTCTCTCCCTCGATCGGTGGCAGAGCCCACCATAGGATCCGCCCGCACCCCACGACCTGGGGGTGGCAGCGGAGAAGGGCCAGTCCCGGCGGGACTGGCCCTTCTCGACGATCAGCGCGGTGCGGTGGTCAGCTGACCGACTTGTTGTAGCTGTCGATGGCGCCCTGCACGCTCGCCGCGGCGTCCTTCATGGCCTGCTCGGCCGGCTTGCTGCCCACGATGGCCGCCTCCAGGCCGTCCTCGGAGGCCTTGCGGGCCTGCGGCATCACGCCCAGCAGGCAGCCGGCCGACGCGACCGACGGCGGCAGCGCGTGCAGCTGGTCGACGGCGGTGCGGAACTGGGGGAACTTCGCCATCCAGTCCTTGTCGATCTGCTCGTCGAGCGCCTTGGCGTTGATCGGCACGTACCCGGTGCTGGTGTGCCACTTGGCCTGCTCGACCGGACCGGAGGCGAACTTCACGAACTCCCAGGCGGCCCGCTTCTCCTTGTCGTTGTGGCCGACGCCGTTGATCCACAGCGACGCGCCACCGATGATCGGTCCGCCCGTGGAGGAAGCGCTCACCTTCGGGTACGGGGCGGTGAGCACGGTGAACTTGCCCTTCGCGGCGTCGACGTAGCCGCGCAGCACGCTGGTGGACTCCAGGTGCATGGCGACCGTGCCCGACTTGAAGGCGGCCTGGGCGTCGTCGGTCTTGCGGCCGGTGTTCGTCGCGTAGCCGCCCTTCACCAGGTCCGTCCACCACTGCGCGACGCGCACGGCCGTCTCCTGGTCGAACTGCACCTTCGTGGCCAGGCCGCTGCGCCCGTTGCCCTTGTCGCAGTACTCCTTGCCGTCGGTGGCGAGCAGCTGCTCCACCAGCCAGCCGTAGATGGCGGCGTTGAAGCCGTACTGGACGGTCTTGCCGCTGGCGTCCTTGACCGTGAGCTTCTTCGCCAGCTCGCCGATCTCGTCGAGGTTCTTCGGCGGCTTCGTCGGGTCGAGCTTGGCCCGCTCGAACGCCTCCTTGTTCAGGTACAGCAGGGGCGTCGAGGAGTTGAACGGCATCGACCAGAGCTTGCCGTCGACCGAGTAGTAGCTGGCGATGTTCGGCTCGATGTCGCCGGCGTTGAAGCCGTCCTTCTCGATGAACTTGTGCATCGGCACGACCTGCTTCGAGTCGACCATGAAGCGGCTGCCGATGTCGTAGATCTGCACCAGGGCCGGCGTGCTCTTCTGCTGCACCGACGCCTTGTACTTCGCGATCGTCTCGTCGTAGCTGCCCTGGAAGACCGCCTTGACCTCGACCTTGCCGCCGCTCTGGGCGTTGAAGTCGGCCACGAGCTTGTCGACGGCGGTGGCGTTGGCCCCCTTCATCGCGTGCCAGAACTCGATCGTGGTCTTGTCCGTGGCCTTCTCCAGCACCTCGGCGCCGGGCGCGTCGAGCGCGCCGCTGCCGCCGTCGGTGCCGGACCCGGAGTCGCCGCAGGCCGTGAGCGCGGCGGCGGCCACGACGGCGACGAACGCCGCCGCGGTCCGACGGAGCCGAGGTCTTCTCATTGCTTCTCCTTCTCGATGGTTCAACGCAGCGCCCCGGCGGTCAGCCCGCGGACGATGTAGCGCTGGCCGAAGATCACGACGGCCAGCGTGGGAAGCAGCGACAACGCGACGCCGGCGAGGACGAGGCCCGGCTGCGCCGCCTCGGCGTCGTTGAGCTGGGAGATGCCGATCTGCAGCGTCTGGAACTCGGTGTCGCGGATCAGGATCAGCGGCCAGAAGTACTGGTTCCACGCCGAGAGGAAGACGTAGACCCCGACCGCCGCGATGGAGGGCTTGGACAGCGGCACGATGACCCGCCACAGCAGCCGCCAGTGGCCGCACCCGTCGATCACCGCGGCGTCGCGCAGCTCGGTCGGGAACTGCAGGAACGCCTGCCGCAGCAGGAACGTGCCGAACGCCGAGGCGAGGAAGGGCAGCACCAGACCGAGGTACGTCAGCCCGCCGCGCGTCAGGCCCCAGTCGGAGATGGCCAGGTAGTTGGGGATGATGATCGCTTCCCACGGCACCATGAGGGTGGCGAGGAAGAGGCTGAACGTCGCCGCCTTCGCCGGCAGGCGCAGGAACGCGAAGGCGTACGCGGCGAAGATGCTGGTGACGACCTGCGCCACGGTGATGATCCCGGCCTGCACGGCGGAGTTCGCGTAGAAGCGGCCCAGCGGCACCGAGCGGAACACGTCGGTGATGTTCTGCCAGTGCAGCGCGCTCGGCACCAGCGCGGGCGGATAGGTCGCCAGGTCGCCGGGGCCCATTACTGCGCCGACGAACCCGTAGTAGACCGGGAACAGCACGGGGATCGCGGCCAGGCCGAGCACGACGTAGACGGCGACCCGGCCGAGGTTGAGCTTTTTCATCGGTAGTGGACCCGCCGTTCGAGGACGCCGAATTGGACGGCCGTGCAGCCGAGCATGATGACCAGCAGCACGACGGCCTGCGCGCTGGCCGCGCCGAAGTCGGAGGAGCCGAAGGCGAACGCCTTCTCGTAGATCGAGTAGACCAGCGTCGTGGTGGCCTGGTCCGGCCCGCCCTTGGTCAGGATGTGGATCTGCCCGAAGCTCTGCAGGGCGTGGATTGTGGACACCACGACGAGGAAGAACAGCTGCGGGGAGAGCAGCGGCACGGTGATCCGCGTCGCCAGCCGCCACCCGGTCGCGCCGTCCAGCCGCGCCGCCTCGACCACCTCCGGCGAGATCGCCGAGACCCCGGCGGAGAGCACGAGGATGTTGTAGCCGAAGTTCATCCACACCGTCGCGGCGCAGACGGCGGGCAACGCGATCGACGGGTCGGTGAGCCAGTTGACCCGGTCGAAGCCCAGGGAGCCGAGCAAACCGTTCGCCACCCCGATCGCCGGGTTGTAGATGACGGCGAAGATGACCGACGCGGTCGCCACCGAGAACGCGAACGGCAGGGCGAACGCGGTGCGCAGCGCCCGTACGCCCCGGATGCGCGCCTCCAGCAGCAGCACCACGAAGAGCGCGCCCAGCACGGCCGGCACCACCGAGAAGAGCGTGAACAGCGCCGTCGTGGCCAGCACCTTGCCGAACTCCCCGGACAGCATGTCCCGGTAGTGCGCCGCGCCGACGTACTCCGACGCGGCGCCGAAGATGTCGTTGCCGTGCACCGACAGGTACAGGGTCCGCCCGAGCGGCCAGAACACGAACAGGGCGAAGACCCCCACCGAGGGCAGCAGCATCAGCCACGCGAGACCGGACTCGCTGAAGCGTGCGCGCCGCACCTGTCGGGCGGTGGAGGGCGTGGATTCTGAGGTCAGGGAGCGGTCGCCCGGTGGCGCGCCGACAGTGGCAGGGGGAGGCACCGCAGCACCCTACCAACGACATTGAGGGATAGACATCATTCGGGCGGGATGTGCCGTCAGCGCGGGGGCAGGAGCCGCGAATATCTCGGCTCTTGACGCAAACGGGCAGCCCGGGCGTGGTCGAGCCCCTACGGTCGGTTGTCGACACCGCGTCCCGACACCACCGGCCCGAGGAGCCAGACCATGCAGACGATCGCGGCCGGTGGCCCGCAACGTGCCCGTTGCGGATTGGACGCGCCGCGGGGGGTCCGGCCCGGTCCCACCGATGCCGAGCACCCCTGCGGTACGTGACCGTGCCGGCAGGCCACTCCGACGATCACGGCGACCGCCACCGCCGGCCCGAGGACGGACGTGCGTCCGCGCGGAACCGGCGAGAGAAGGATTCCCGTCTCGACGACCTCACTCACCGGCTCGACAAGCCGATGGGGATCCTCGGCGTGCTGTTCCTGCTGCTGGTGCTCGTACAGTCGTTCACCCACGACGAGGCACTCAGCAGCGTCCTCACGGTCGCCAGCTGGATCCTGTGGGCCGTGTTCGTGGCGGAGTTCGTCCTGCGTGCCTGGCTGGCCCGGCACCGTGCCCGGCAGTTCTGGAGGCAGAACTGGTGGCAGGTGATCTTCCTCGCCGTACCCTTCCTGCGGTTCGCCCGCGCGGCCATCGCGCTTCGGGCGGCCCGGGGAGCCGGAGTGGTCGCCGCCGCCGTACGCGGCTCCCGCTCGGCGGGCCGACTGCTCACCGACCGGCTGGCCTGGCTCGCCGTCGTGACGGTGACGGTCATCGTGACCGCAGGGCAGTTGCTGACAGTGACCGGCGCCTACCGGAACCACGGGCAGGCCCTGCACGACGCCTCGGCTGCTAGCGTTCGGCGCCATGTGGGCCGAGGAGATTGTGGCCGGGCGTCCGGCCTGGCGGCACACCGCGTCGGGCGTGCTGTTCCGGGAGGTGCCCGGCGGCACGTTCCGCATGGGTCTGTCCGAGGCGGAGTTGGAGGCCGTACGTGCCATCGAGCGCGACGGAGGAGTCGAGGACACGCTCGAGCCCTTCTTTGCCGCCGCCAAGGACGCCCAGCCCGTGCGTGAGGTGCGGGTCGAACCGTTCCTGATCGCCTGGCACCCGCTGACGGTCGCGCAGGTCCGGCACTGGCTGCCCGACTACGAGGACGACTACGCCGACGAGGACACCACGACGGCCCGGCTCGAGGACGACCTGGACGACCTGCTCGACGCCCTGCCGTTCCGGCTGCCCAGCGAGGCCGAGTGGGAGTACGCGGCCCGCGCCGGCACCACCACGCTGACGTTCCGCGGCGACGACAAGCCCGACGAGGACCAGATCCTCGACGACTTCAGCGACGAGGAGCGCACGGCCGGCGGGGAGAACGCCTTCGGTCTGGCGGCGATGGGCTCGGCTGGCGAGATCTGCGCCGACGTGTGGATCCCTGGCTTCGTGGACGCGCCGGCGGATACCCGGCCACGCACCGGCGACGGGCCCCGCGTCGTACGCGGCGGCGCCGCCGACCTCCACCCGTGGCAGGGCTGCGACGAGTGGCTACTGCTGCTCTCTGCCACCCGGTACGAGCACTCCCAGTTCACCGCGGTCCGCCCGGCCGCACCGCTGCCGTCCCGGTAGGCCGCGTCCTGGCTGGCCGACGGATTCGCGAAGAAGCCCACAGCCGTACGCCCGTCGACCGTGGGCCGCGACGGCACCATCCTCGTCGTCCGCGCCGCCGAACGGCGACGCTGAGCACGCCGCCGGCAACACCCCGAGATGTACGCGAGCCCGCGAACGCAGCCAGCCGTCACTCCTCGGCGTCGGACGATTCCTCGTCGGGCGGCAGCACCGACGCATCCGGGCGCAGCGGGGCGGGCGTGGGCAGGGCACCGAGGCCGACACGCTCCAACTCCTTGTGCAGGCTGCCGCGCAGTTCCTTCACCACGTCCTCCCGGGCCTGCCGATAGGCCAGCTGTGCAGCTGCACGCGCCGCGTGACCTGCATGCCGGTAGCCACCCCACCATTCCAACCGCCGATAGGTCCCGTTCTCATTCCTGATACGTACGACCCAGAAGGTCGAGCCGTGCTTGCGCACCGTCCAGTAGCTGCCGTCGGCGGTGTAGCTCCCGTATGCCATGCCTCCAACCTATCGATCGTCCACACTTCAGGCCTCAGCTGTCTGTCTACAGTAAATTGCTCGCTACGCCGACCAAGATTGCAATCCAGCCAATTCCCGAAAGGAAAGCAAGGCGGCGGTCGCCGAAAGGGGCACGGCCGGATCCGCCGTGAGTCGGAAGATGCCCCGCCATTGCAGGACCGTCGAGCAGCACGGCAGATGCCGCAGCAGGACAACCTCAGCGGAACACCACGCAGCGCCACCGATTGGTAGCGTGACGGCGACACCGACCAGTCGGCGTCGATGCCCCTGGGGAGGGTCAGGCATGTGGGCGGACGAAGCCGCGCTGGACGAGGCAACGCGCCGGCTCGACGACTGGGAAGCGTCCATCGCGGACCGGGCGGCCCGGGCCAAGGAGCTGGCTTCGCGGGTTCAGGCAATGCGAGGCACGGCGACCAGCCCCGATCGGACGATCGAGGTCACCGTCGACTCGTCGGGCCTGCTGGTCGACCTGCGGCTGGACGAACGCACCCGACAGCACTCCGCAGCGCACACCGCCCGGCAGATCCTGGCGACCACCCGAGCCGCTCATGCCGATCTGCTGAGCAGGATCACCGAGGCGACCACGGGCATCCTCGGTGCCGAGGATCCGACAGCGGTGGCGCTTGTCGAGTCGTACCGCCGCCGGCTGGATCCCGGCCAGGGCACACCGGATGCCCAGCGCTGACGGCATCCGGGTCGACCCCGACGACCTGACCCGCCACGCCGCGCGCCTCGACCGCCGCGCCGACAGCCTCGACACCGCCCGCCAGGCCGGCCAGCACGTCCGGTTGGGTGCCGAGGCGTACGGGCGGCTCTGCGCGATCATGCCGGTGGTGCTCGACGGCCTCCAGCAGACCCTGGTCCAGGGCATCGGCACCGCGGCCGGCTCGGTGCGCGACACCGCCGACAGACTGCGGACCGGCGCCGACCGCTACCGGGCCGCCGACGCTCGGGCCGAGCGGTCGCTACAGCGGATACGGCACAAGGAGTGACCACCAACCCGCTCGTCGCCACGGCCGCCGAGACCCCACCCAGCGCCTGGGCCGGCATCTGGATCTGCGAGGACATCGAGCTCATCGCCCAGGGCGTCCGCAACGGCAGTTGGATCGACGGCACCCTCGGCGTCGTGAGCGCCGGCCTGGACGCTCTCGCCTTCGTCTCCGATCCGGTCGGCGCGCTGCTCCAGTACGGCATCGCCTGGCTGATCGAGCACGTCAAGCCGCTCAGCGAGGCACTGGACTGGCTCGCCGGCAACCCGGCGCAGATCACCGCCCACGCCCGGACCTGGCGCAACGTCGCCGCGTCGCTGCGTAGGGAAGCCGCCGACCTGGCCACCGCCGTCCGTACCGACGTCGCAAGCTGGGGTGGCGGCGCCGGCCCCGCCTACCGGGCCTGGGCCGCCGAGCAGCAGCAGGCCATCGGCGGCCTGGCCCAGGGCGCCGACACCCTCGCCGCCATCACCGAGGGCGCGGCCGGCCTGGTCGCCGCCGTCCGGCTGCTGGTCCGCGACGCCATCGCCACCTGCGTCTCCCGGCTCATCGTGTACGCCGGCGAACTGGTCGTCACCGGCGGGTTCGCCGCGCCGCTGGTGGTGGAGCAGGTGACGACGTTGGTGGCGTCGTGGGCGGGGCGGATCGCGCGGCTCCTGCGAGGGCTGCTGGCGAGCCTGCGGCGACTGATGCCGGAGATCCGGCGGCTCGGCAACCTGATCGAGAAGCTGAAGCAGGCGCTGGGGCGGCTTGCCAGCAGCCGACCAGGCAGATCCGGGGACGACACCTCGACTCCCGGGACGCCTCATGAGCCCCCCGCTCGACACGCCAGCGAGGAAGAACGCGTCCATGCGCTCGGCATGGACCCGGCGACCGGGAAGTTCAGGCCAGGCGAGGCCGAAACCGCGGTACGGCTGGAACAACTCCTCGGCGTTCAACTCAGTCGCGCCCCTGCGGATTCCTCGGCCGACTGGGTCGACGACGCGGGGCGAACATATGATGCCGTCGGTAACTTCCCCGGCCAGTTCTTCGACCGGCAGTGGCCGCAGCTTCAATATCAAATCGAACGACACCTGGACAAGGCTGACCTCGTGCCCGTTGACGTCTCGAAGTTCTCGGTCGAGCAGACAGCTAAGATCGAGCAGTTCATAGCGGACCGTGATCTCGGTCCACGGGTATTCATCGTGGGGAACTGATGGCCGGCCTGATCGTGCTGAAGCCCGGGGTCGACTGGACCGCCACCGGTGGTCTCTTCGACTGGACTCTGGAGTTCTTGGTCGAACGGCTCACCGACCGGGAAGCTGCCGACCACCTACAAGAAATCATCGACAACAACCTCGGGTCTCTCTGGATCGACCAGTTACCCAGAGAGGCTCAGCACGAGATCGTCCGCCACTGGCGAAGCGGGCTCATCAAGGCCGGCGAGCAGCAACTTCCGGAGACGGACCACAAGGCCTCGGTCATCCGACACCTCCAAGAGCTCGTGGACGCGACCTACTCCGCTGGCTATCCCGAGTAGCGAACCTGCTCGACTTAAAATCACCCGGCGTTGGGTCGAATGCTCACCGGGGCAGGCGGCGGGAGCAGGCACCGTCGTGGTCGGCACGGAGCAGGCAGCGCCGGCCGCCGGGCATGCGTAGGTCACAGAAGACCCGGTGGCGTACGTGCTGGTTGTCCTCTTCCGAAACGGTGCTCTCCCCCGGATCGGTCTGCGGCAGCACCAGCAGCCAACGGCTGATCACCCGGGCCAGCCGCTGCGCGGCCGGCAGGTCGGCGGCGGCGACGGGCAGGTGAATGACGTACCGCTGGGTCATGCGTCGTGTCCCCGGTCGGCGCGGGCGCGGGCCTGCTCGGACCGCCAGCGGCGCAGCGCGTCCTTGAGGACGGCGGCCTCCCGGCGGCTGGCGGCCAGGGCGGCGTAGACGTTGGCCATGTCGCCGGCGACGCGGTCGAGGAAGTCGTAGACATCAGCCGGTTCCAGGCCGCGGCGTCCGAGCCCGACCGGCTTGAAGCGGCGCTCGCGCACCTGCCACGGCAGCAAACTGGTGTACGCCGAGGAGCGGTAGGTCGCTCCCGGTCGCTGGTTGCGGACGCTCATCTGCTGCCTGCCTCTCCCTCGTGGACTGGAAGGGGTGGCCCGTCCGCCCTCCCCGCACGCACG
>NZ_WAAS01000085.1:0-24564 GCF_008806585.1 Micromonospora sp. AMSO12t | reverse complement strand
CCGACGAAGTCGTTGTTGTAGCCGAACTGCCGGGCCTGGGCGGCGGCGTCGGCAGCGGCGCGCTGACCTTCAAGCCCGTCCCGCCGAACACCCTCGACAGCCTCGTCGTGCCCAACGGGTACGACCACGCGGTCGTCCTGCGCTGGGGCGACCCGGTGGTGCCGGGCGCCCCCGAGTTCGACGTGCGCGCCCAGAGCGCCGCCGCCCAGGCCCGGCAGTTCGGCTACAACAACGACTTCGTCGGGGTGCTGCCGCTGGACGGGCGCCGCCGCGCGCTGCTCGTGGTCAACCACGAGTACACAAACGAGGACCTGATGTTCCCCGGCTTCACCAACCAGGACGCGCTGAGCGTCGAGCAGCTGCGGATCGCGATGGCGGCGCACGGCATGTCGGTGGTGGAGCTGGAGCGGGTCGACGGCACCGGGCAGTGGCGGCCGGTCACCAAGGGCCGGCGGCCGTACAACCGGCGGGTCACGGCGCTGGCCACGAAGTTCGAGCTGACCGGGCCGGCCGCCGGCTCGGTCCACCTGCGGACGGCCGCCGACCCGAAGGGCCGTACGGTCGTCGGCACGCTGAACAACTGCGCCGGCGGGGTGACCCCGTGGGGCACGGTGCTCTCCGGCGAGGAGAACTTCAACCAGTACTTCGTCGGCGGCGACGCGGTGGCCGAGGAGGCCAAGCCGAAGCTGGCCCGGTACGGCATCACCACCACGACCCGCTACCCGAGCGGCAGCCGCAAGTGGGAGCGCGCCGACGAGCGGTTCGACCTGGCGAAGCACCCGAACGAGGCAAACCGGCACGGCTGGATCGTCGAGATCGACCCGTACGACCCGGAGAGCCGCCCGCGCAAGCACACCGCGCTGGGCCGGTTCAAGCACGAGGGCGCGAACGTCATCGTCGCCAGGAGCGGGCACGTGGTCGCGTACATGGGCGACGACGAACGGTTCGACTACCTGTACAAGTTCGTCTCCGACAAGAAGTTCATGAAGGGCAACTCCTGGGTGGCCCGCCGGCACAACCTGACCCTGCTGGAGTCGGGCACCCTCTACGTCGCCGAGCTGAAGCAGAGCAGCGCCGGCGAGATCGACGGTTCCGGCAAGCTCCCCTCCGACGGGGCGTTCGACGGCCGGGGCCGGTGGATCAAGCTGGTCAGCGGCAACCGCTCGTACGTCGACGGGATGACGGCCGCCGACGTGCTCACCTTCACCCGGCTGGCCGGCGACAAGGTCGGCGCGACCAAGATGGACCGCCCGGAGGACGTCGAGCCGAGCCTGCTCACCGGCAAGGTGTACGTGGCGCTGACCAACAACACCGACCGGGGCAGGGCCGGCAAGCCGGCCGCCGACGAGGCGAACCCGCGCAACTCGAACAAGCACGGCCAGGTGCTGGAGCTGGTCGAGGACCGTGGCGACAACGCGGGCGAGACCTTCGCCTGGTCGCTGCCGATCGTCGCCGGTGACCCGGCGGACCCGTCGACCTTCTTCGCCGGGTACGACAGGACGAAGGTCTCCCCGATCTCCTGCCCGGACAACGTGGCGTTCGACGCCACCGGGAACCTCTGGATCTCCACGGACGGCAACGCGCTGGGCAGCAACGACGGCCTCTTCGCCACGGCCGTCGAGGGGCCGGAGCGGGGCCACCTGAAGCAGTTCCTCACCGTGCCGGTGGGCGCGGAGGCCTGCGGCCCGTTCATCACCGGGGACAACCGCTCGGTCTTCGTGGCGGTGCAGCACCCGGGCGAACTCAGCGGCGCCTCGGTCGAGAAGCCGGCCTCGAACTGGCCGGACGGCGACTACGCCAAGCCGGGCGTGGTGGTCGCCTGGCGCCTGGACGGCGGGCCGATCGGCAGCTGACCACCCGTCGGGCGGTCCGCCGCCGGACCGCCACCGTGGCCCTCTCCCAGCCGGGGAGAGGGCCACGGTCGTCGCGGCCCGCGCCCGGGCGGCAGGCGGGACACGCAAGCGTGCCCCGGACGGCCGGGTCAGCTGTCGGCGGCCAGGCCGTCGGCGATCGTCCGGGCGACGGTGAGCAGCTTCGCCCGGACCACGCGGGCGGAGGTCATCATCTCGCCGGCCGGCAGCGCGCAGGCCAGCACGACCCGGCGCTCCATGTCCTTGTCGGGGCTGACCAGCACCGCGGCGCAGGCCACGCCCTGCCGGAACTGCCCCAGTTCCAGCTGCATGCCCCGCCGGTCCCCGGCGGCCAGGTCGACCTCGAACGCCTCGGAGGTGGTCAGGGTGGCGGTGGTGAAGGGACGCATGCCGTAGTCGCGCAGGTAGCGGAAGCGCTGCTCGGCGGTCATCGTGGCGAGCAGCGCCTTGCCGAGGGCGGTCGCGTGCGCTCCCTCGTCGAACCCGGGCACCAGGTCCTCCAGGTACGGCGAGCGCGGGCCCTCGGCCACGGCCGTGACCGCCACCTGGCCGCCCACGAACCGGCCGAGGTAGTGGCTGTAGCCGGTGTCCATGGCGGCCCGGCGCAGGCTCTCCCCGACTGCGGGCGGCCCCCGGAACGCCGTCACCAGCTCGCGGTAGCGGTCGGCCACCTCCAGGCCCACGATGTACGTGCCGTCCTCGCGACGGATCACGTAGCCCTCGTAGGCCAGGGTGCGGACCAGGTGGTAGGTCGTCGCCACGGTCAGCTCGCAGCGCCGGGCGATCTGTTTGACGGTGAGCCCCTTCGGGGCGCGACCGACCGACTCGAGCACTCGTAGCGCGCGGGACACGCTCCGGATGAGATCCGAAGGTTCCGCCAAGGGGTCGCGCACAACCACCTCCGCCGCCGGGGACTTACACCATATGAAAAACAGGCCCGGATCGAAATGCCCGTTCGGGTGGAGGATGCCAGATCGTCATGAACGTCGCGTTGCTCGACAGGCACGTTCCGTGACGAAAACCCCGCTCGCGTAGGTTTGCCGGACCATGACCGACACCGCGCTGCAGCCCGCCCCGGGCGTCGCCCCGCCCCGGCCCGCGCGGGCCGTGACCGGGGCCGTCGCCGTCACCATCGCCTGCGTCCTGCCGGTCTTCCTGCTCGGCGGTCTCGCCGTGCAGATGGGCGAGGACCTCGGCTTCTCGCCGGCCGGGCTGGGCCTGGCCGTGTCGGTCTACTTCGGCGTGGGGGCGCTGGCCTCGGTGCCCTCCGGCGTCCTCGCCGAGCGGCACGGGCCGACCGTGGTGGCCCGGGCCGGCATCCTGCTCTCCGCCGCCTGCCTGCTGGCCGTGGCGGGGCTGGCCCGGTCGTACCCGGTCCTGCTCGGGCTGCTCGCGCTCGCCGGCACCGCCAACGCCCTCGGTCAGCTCGCCAGCAACGCCACGCTCGCCCGGCACGTGCCGACCCGCAGGCAGGGGTTGTCGTTCGGGGTGAAGCAGGCCGCCATCCCCGTCGCCACCCTGCTGGCCGGGGCGGCGGTGCCGACCGTGGCGCTGACGGCCGGCTGGCGCTGGGCGTTCGTCGTGGCCGCCGTGGCGGCCCTGGCGGCGTTGCCGGCCGTACCCGCGCGGGAGCCGCGCCCCGCCCGGGCGGCCACCCCGACCCGCGGCGGCCGCGCCACCGCGGCCCTGGTGGTGGTCGGGGCCGCCGGAACCTTCGCCGCGGCCGCCGCGAACGCGCTCGGCACCTTCGTCGTCGACTCCTCCGCCGACCGGGGGCTGTCACCCGGGCTGGCCGGGCTGACCCTGACGCTGGGCAGCGCGGTCTGCGTGGCGGCCCGGGTCGTCGTCGGCTGGCTGGCGGACCGCCGCGCCACCGGGCACGTCGCCCTCATCGCCGGCATGCTCGTGGTCGGCGCGGCCGGGCTCGGCCTGCTCGCGACGGCCGGGCCGGTGCCGCTGGTGGCCGGCGTGCTGCTCGGCTTCGGCCTGGGCTGGGCATGGCCGGGCCTGATGACCTTCGCGGTGGTCCGGCTGCACCCGCAGGCCCCGGCCGCCGCCACCTCGGTCACCCAGACCGGGGTGTACGCGGGCGGCTGTCTCGGCCCACTCAGCCTCGGTGCCGTGGCCGCGCACGCCGGCTACCCGGTGATGTGGCTCGTGGCCGCCGGGTCGATGCTGCTGGCCGCCGCCCTGATGCTCGCCGGCAGTCGCCTGCTCGCCCGCCACTAGCGGACCGGGCGTCAGCTGGTGCGGTCGGCGATGTAGTCGCAGAGGGATTCGAGGGCGCGGCGGGCCGGGCCCTGCGGGAGCGGCGAGAGCTGCTCCCGGGCGTCCTCGGCGTAGCTGCGGACCGTCTCCCGGGCCCGCTTGAGCGCCGGGCTCTCGCGCAGCAGACCGAGCGCCTCGGCGTGCAGGTCGTCGTCGGTCAGCGGCCCGGTGGCCAGGATCTCCCGCAGCCGCACCGAGGCGGCGTCGGCGTCGTCCGAGCCGAGCGCGTAGAGCACCGGCAGGGTCGGCACGCCCTCGCGCAGGTCGGTGCCGGGCGTCTTGCCCGACTCCACCGACTCCGAGGCGATGTCGAGCAGGTCGTCGGAGAGCTGGAAGGCCACGCCGATGGTCTCGCCGTAGCCGGCCAGCGCCTCGGTGTGCTCCGGGGCGGCACCGCCGAACATGCCGCCGAAGCGGGCCGACGTGGCGATCAGCGAACCGGTCTTGCCCGCGATCACGTCGAGGTAGTGGGCCACCGGGTCGTCGCCGGGGCGGGGACCGACGGTCTCGGCGATCTGACCGTGCACCAGCCGCGCGAAGGTGCGCGCCTGGAGGCGTACGGCCTCGATGCCCAGGTCGGCGGCGATGTCGGCGGCGCGAGCGAAGAGGTAGTCGCCGACGAGGATGGCGACCGAGTTGGTCCACCGGGAGTTGGCGCTCGGCGCGCCCCGGCGCACGGCGGCCTCGTCCATCACGTCGTCGTGGTAGAGCGTCGCCAGGTGGGTGAGCTCCATCACCACGGCGGCCGGCACGACCTGTGGCCCTGTGGGATCGCCGAACTGGGCGCCCAGCGCCACCAGCAGCGGGCGGAACCGCTTGCCGCCGGCCTCCACGAGGTGCCGGGCGGCCTCCGTCACGAACGGGTCGGCGCTGGCCACGCTCGCCCGCAGCTCGGACTCGACGCCCTCCAACAGGCCCAGCACGGACGCCTCGACGCGGGGATCGGCGAGATAGAGGCCGAGCGCGCCGAACTGACTCGTGCTCACCCTGGTCCGACGGCCGCCGGACCCGGAGGCACCTGAACGCTCGCCAGCCGGATTCACCACGCCATCAACCATGCCACACCCCTCCGACCTGCCAGGGACGGGGGATACGGCGCGGGGGCCGGCACGCCGTGGCGTACCGGCCCCCGCGGGCGTGAGCGTCGGTCATCTGACAAATTCGGCGGCGCCGGTTGCCAGGTCGAGCAGCGGCGCGGGCGCCACACCGAGCACCAGCGTGGCGAGCACGCCGATCATCAGCGCGGCCGAGGTCAGCCCGCCGGGCACGGCGACGGTCGGCGTCGACTCGCCGGGCTCGGAGAGCCACATCATCACCACGACCCGCAGGTACGGGAAGGCCAGCACCATGCTGGTCAGCACGCCGGCGATCACCAGCCACGCCTGCCCGCCCTCGAGCGCCGGGCCGAAGACCGCGAACTTGCTCGTGAAGCCGCTGGTCAGCGGGATTCCGGCGAAGGCCAGCAGGATGAAGGTGAAGATCCCGGCGTAGAACGGCGAACGCCGTCCCAGCCCGGCCCAGCGGGACAGGTGGGTGGCCTCCCCGTCGGCGTCGCGCACCAGGGTCACCACGGCGAACGCGGCGAGCACCGAGAAGCCGTACGCGACCAGGTAGAACATCGTCCCGGAGATCCCGTCGGCGCCCGGCGCCAGCACGCCGACCAGCAGGTAACCGGCGTTGGCGATGGAGGAGTACGCCAGCAGCCGCTTGATGTCGGTCTGCGTGACGGCCAGCACCGCGCCGACCAGCATGGTCAGCACCGCCACGACGCCGAGGACGGGGGTGAAGTCCCACCGGGCCCCGTCGAACGCGACGTGGAACACCCGCAGCAGGGCGCCGAACGCGGCGACCTTCGTGCAGGCGGCCATGAGACCGGTGACCGGGGTCGGCGCGCCCTGGTAGACGTCCGGGGTCCAGACGTGGAAGGGGGCCGCCGCCGCCTTGAAGAGCAGCCCGATGGCGAGCAGCGCCATGCCGGCGAAGAGCAGCACCGGGCTGGCCGGGGAGTTCTCGACCGCGGCGTCGATGGTGGCGAAGTCGACACCCGCCTGCCGACCCGGGATGCCCGCCGTGAAGCCGTAGATCAGGGCCACGCCGAACAGGAAGAAGGCCGAGGCGTACGCGCCGAGCATGAAGTACTTCAGCGCGGCCTCCTGGCTCAGCAGCCGCCGGCGGCGGGCCAGCGCGCAGAGCAGGTAGAGCGGCAGCGAGAAGACCTCGAGCGCGATGAACATGGTCAGCAGGTCGTTCGCCGCCACGAAGATCAGCATGCCGCCGATCGCGAACGTCGTCAGCGGGTAGACCTCGGTGAGTCCGTTCTTGCCCTCGGCCTGCCGCCGGTCGTCGGCCGACTCGGCGGTGACGGCGGCCTGGGCGACGAACGCCCCGCCCCGCTCCACCGAACGCTCGCCGATGAGCAGCAGCGCCATCGCGGCGAGGACCAGGATCGCGCCCTGGAGGAAGAGCGTCGGCCCGTCCACCGCGATCGCCCCGCCGATCGTGATCTTCCGCTCGTCGGCCGCCAGCACCACCATGGTCAGCGCGGCGAGCACCGCCAGCAGGGCCATCGACAGCTGGACCACGTGCCGGAGCCGGCGGGGCACGAACGCCTCGACCAGCACGCCCAGCAGAGCGGCGCCCAGCATGATCAGGGTCGGAGCGAGCGCCGCGTAGTCGATCGACGGCAACTTGAGCTCGGTCACTGCGCAAACCTTTCGTTCGCGACTGCGGGGCTCACTCGCTCCGCTCGTTCACTCCTCGCGCTCACCGCTGCAAACCTTTCGTTCGCGACTGCGGGGCTCGCAAGCTCGCTCCTCGCGCTCACTTTGCCGCCTCCTGGACGGTTCCGCCCGACGTCGGGGCGGGGTCGGTCCGGCCGACGTCCTGCATGGTCGCCTGCACGGCCGGGTTGATCACATCGGTGACCGGCTTCGGGTAGAAGCCGAGCAGCACGATCAGCGCGATCAGCGGCGCGACCACGAACTTCTCGCGCAGGTTCAGGTCACGCTTCATGCCGTCGATCTGGGTGAGCGCCGGGTTGAGCGTGCCCTGGGTGGTGCGCTGCACCATCCACAGCACGTACGCGGCGGCCAGGATGATGCCGAGCGTCGCGATCACCGCGACCGGCTTGTTCACCGTGAACGTGCCGATCAGCACCAGGAACTCGGAGACGAACGGGGCGGTGCCGGGCAGCGCGAGCGAGGCCAGACCGGCGAAGAAGAGCACCCCGGCCAGGATCGGCACCAGCTTGCCGGCGCCGCCGAAGTCGCTGATCAGCGCCGAGCCCCGCCGGGCGATGAGCATGCCCACCACCAGGAAGAGCAGGCCGGTGGCGAGCCCGTGGTTGACCATGTAGAGCACCGCGCCGGTGCCGGCCTGCGTGGTGAAGGCGAATATGCCCACCCCGATGAAGCCGAAGTGCGCGATCGAGGTGTACGACACCAGCCGCTTCAGGTCGTTCTGGCCGACCGCCAGCAGCGCGGCGTAGATGATGCCGATCACGCCGAGCGCCAGCGCCCACGGGGCGAACCACTTGGCCGCGTCCGGGAACAGCGGCAGGCAGTAGCGCAGGATGCCGAACGTGCCGACCTTGTCGAGCACGCCGACGAGCAGCGCCGCCGCACCCGCCGGGGCCGCGCCACCGGCGTCCGGCAGCCAGGTGTGGAACGGGAAGAACGGCGCCTTGATCGCGAACGCGAGGAAGAAGCCGAGGAACAGCCAGCGCTCCGTGCCGGTGGAGATGTCCACCTGGGACAGCGCCTGCCAGTCGAAGGTCTTCCCGCCGACGACCCAGAGGCCGATCACCGCGGCGAGCATGAACAGACCGCCGACCAGCGAGTAGAGGAAGAACTTCACCGCCGCGTACTGCCGCTGGTGGCCGCCGTAGCTGCCGATGAGGAAGTACATCGGCACCAGCATGACCTCGAAGAACACGTAGAACAGGAACACGTCGGCGGCGGCGAAGACGCCGATCATCGTGCACTCGAGGACGAGCAGCAGGGCGAAGTAGACCGGCACCGACCGCTTGGACGACTCGGCGTCGTGCCAGGACGCCAGGATCACCAGCGGTACGAGCACCGCGATCAGCATCAGCATCACCAGCGCGATGCCGTCGGCGGCAAAGGTGAAGCTGACGCCCCAGTTCGGAATCCAGGTGTAGGACTCACGGAACTGGAAGCGGTCGCCACCAACCTCGAAGGTCACCCACATGACCACCGACAGCACCAGCACCAGCAGCGACCAGCCGAGCGCCACCTGCTTGGCCAACTCCGGCCGGCTGCGCGGCAGGAAGGCCACCACCAGGGCGCCGACCAGCGGTGCCACGGTGAGCACCGAGAGGAACGGGAAGTCGGACATTATGCGGCCTTACCTCCGTCGTCACTGCGCGGTCCGCCGGAGACGGCCGCCTGGAAGAGGTCGATCACGCCAGCCACCCCGCCTCGACGGCCAGGAACGCCGCCAGGACCAGCAGCGCGCCGGTCAGGATCGAGGTGGCGTACGACCGGACGAAACCCGTCTGGAGCCGCCGGAGTCGACCCGAGCCGCCACCGATCCCCGCCGCGAGGCCGTTGACCAGCCCGTCGACGCCCCGGTTGTCGAGGTAGACCAGTGCCCGGGTGAGGAAGATGCCCGGCTTCTCGAAGATCGCCTCGTTGACCGCGTCCGTGTAGAGGTTGCGGCGGGCGGCGGTGACCAGCACCCCGGCCGGCTGCGGCGCGGTGGCCGTGCCGCTCCGGAACAGGAACCAGGCCAGCCCGGCACCGAGCACGGTGACCAGGATCGACAGGATCGTGATCACGGTGTGCGAGAGCACCGGGTGGTGCTCCCCCTCTGCCGCACCGAGTCCGGCCGTGGCGGTGAGCCAGTCCGGCACCGAGGTGGAGAGCAGCCAGCCCGCCCCCACCGAGCCGACCGCCAGCAGGATCAGCGGGATGGTCATCAGCTTCGGCGACTCGTGCGGCTGCCCGATGTCCTCGGTCCAGCGCTTCGGCCCGTGGAAGGTGAGCACGAAGAGCCGGGTCATGTAGAACGCGGTGAGCCCGGCACCGAGCAGGGCCGCGCCGCCGAAGAGCCAGGCGGTCCAGTCCTCCCGCTCGAACGCCGCCACGATGATCGGCTCCTTGGAAAAGAAGCCGGACAGCGGCGGGATGCCGATGATCGCGAGCCAGCCCGTCATGAAGGTGATCCAGGTGACCTTCATGTACTTCGACAGCCCACCGAACCGGCGGATGTCGACCTGGTCGTTCATACCGTGCATGACCGAGCCGGCGCCGAGGAACATGTTGGCCTTGAAGAAGCCGTGCGCCAGCAGGTGCACGATCGCCAGCGCGTAGGCGCCACCGCCGAGGCCGACGCCGAGGAACATGTAGCCGATCTGGCTCACGGTCGACCAGGCCAGCACGCGCTTGATGTCGTCCTTGGCCGCGCCGATGATGCAGCCGATCAGCAGCGTCAGTGCGCCGACGCTCACCACCACCAGCTGGAGGGTGGAGTTGGCCGAGAAGATCGGGTTGGACCGGGCGATCAGGTAGACGCCGGCGGTGACCATGGTCGCGGCGTGGATGAGCGCCGACACGGGGGTCGGACCCTCCATCGCGTCCGGCAGCCACGCCTGGAGCGGGAACTGGCCGGACTTGCCGGTCGCGCCGAGCAGCAGCAGCAGGCCGAGCACCAGCACCGTGGTCGCGGTCAGCGAGCCGACCCCGTTGAAGACCTCGTCGTACTGGGTGGTGCCGAGGCTGGCGAACATGATGAAGATGCCGATCGCCAGGCCGGCGTCGCCGACCCGGTTCATCAGGAACGCCTTCTTGCCGGCGGTGGCGGCGCTGGGCCGCTCGTACCAGAAGGAGATCAGCAGGTACGACGCCAGACCGACGCCCTCCCAGCCGAAGTAGAGCATCACGTAGTTGTTGCCGAGCACCAGCAGCAGCATGGCGGCGACGAACAGGTTGAAGTAGGCGAAGAACCGCCTACGCCCCGCGTCGTGCGACATGTACTCGACCGCGTAGAGGTGGATCAGGAAGCCCACCCCGGTGATCAGCAGCACGAAGACGGCGGCCAGCGGGTCGAAGAGCAGACCGAAGTCCACCCGCAGGTCGCCGACCGTGATGAAGTCCCACAGGCTCAGCTCGACCGACTTGTTCTCCAGGCCACGCAGCTGGAGGAAGTAGGTCAGGCCCAGCACGAACGCGGCGCCGATGGCGGCCACCCCGAGCCAGTGCCCCCAGCGGTCCGCCCGCCGGCCGAGCAGCAGCAGGACCGCCGCGCTGAGCAGCGGAATCGCCACCAGCAGCCAGACGCTGCCCAGCAGCCCGTCCGCCGTCGCGTAGGCGACGGTGCCCACCGGCTCAGCCGGGGCGTTCGTCAGAATCGTTCCCACCGCAGGACCCCTCAGTACTTCAGCAGGTTGGCGTCGTCGACACTCGCGGAGCGTCGGGTCCGGAAGATCGCCATGATGATCGCGAGCCCGACCACGACCTCGGCCGCCGCCACCACCATCACGAAGAACGCCATGATCTGGCCGTTGAGGTCACCGTTGATCCGGCTGAAGGTGACCAGCGTCAGGTTGGCCGCGTTGAGCATCAGCTCGATGCACATGAAGAGCACGATCGCGTTGCGCCGGATGAGCACACCGACCGCGCCGATGGTGAAGAGCACCGCGGCCAGCACCAGGTAGTAGTCCGGCGTCACTTTTCCGTCCCCTTCAGGGTCGTCTCCCGGTCGTCCAGCTCGCGCACCGGCAGGATCTCCGGGGTGCTCCGCTCGGTCAGCCGGCCGTCCGGCAGACGGGCCGGGGTGGCCACGGAGGAGGAGGTCGCGTAGACGCCCGGGCCGGGCTTCGGGCCCGGGTAGTTGCCCGGGGCGAAGCGCGCCCGCATCGTCTTCGGCTGGTCCAGCCTGTCCTCCTTGCGCCGCTCGATGTGGGCCAGGACCATCGCGCCGATGGCGGCCGTGATGAGCAGCGCCGAGGTGAGCTCGAACGCGAAGACGTACTTGGTGAAGAGCAGCCGGGCGATGCCCTGCACGTTGCCCTCGGCGTTGGCCTGCTCCAGGCCGACCGCCGTGGTGCCCTCCAGCGCGCGCCACAGCCCGCCGCCCGCCAGGCCGGCGAAGCCGAGCCCGAGCACCACCGCCGCGACCCGTTGGCCGCGCAGCGTCTCGATCAACGAGTCCGAGGCGTCGCGACCCACCAGCATCAGCACGAACAGGAAGAGCATCATGATCGCGCCGGTGTAGACGATGATCTGCACCATGCCGATGAACGGCCCGGCCTGCAGGACGTAGAACACGCCCAGGCAGAGCATCGTCAGCACCAGCCAGAGGGCCGAGTGCACGGCGTTGCGCGCCGCGACCATCCCGATCGCGCCGATCAGCGCCAGCGGAGCCAGGATGTAGAAGGTCACCTGCTCCCCGCTGGAGACCTCGCCCGCCGCGGCGAGCACCGTCTGCGTGGTCATGCTCCGTCTCCCTTGGCGGCTGCCGCCCGCTGGGCGTGCTGCTCGGCGCCCGGGAAGGTCACACCGGGGTGCTCCTCCACCTGGTACCGGCCCGGGTTGTTGGCCGAGTGCTCCGCGCCGGCCGAGGTGCCCGGGTTGGTCAGCGCGCCGACGTAGTAGTCCTTCTCGCTGTCGCCGAGTCGCATCGGGTGCGGCGGCTGCTCCATGCCCGGCAGCAGCGGCGCGAGCAGCTGCTCCTTCGTGAAGATCAGATCCTGCCGGTTGTCCCGGGCCAGCTCGTACTCGTTGCTCATGGTGAGCGAGCGGGTCGGGCAGGCCTCGATGCAGAGCCCGCAGAAGATGCAGCGGGCGTAGTTGATCTGGTAGATGCTGGCGTACCGCTCACCCGGCGAGAAGCGCTGCTCGTCGGTGTTGTCGCCGCCCTCGACGTAGATCGCGTCCGCCGGGCAGGCCCAGGCGCACAGCTCGCAGCCGATGCACTTCTCCAGCCCGTCCGGGTGCCGGTTGAGGATGTGCCGCCCGTGGTAGCGCGGCGCCGACACCGGCGGCTTGAACGGGTAGTCGGTGGTGATGACCTTCTTGAACATGTGCGAGAAGGTGACACCGAATCCCTTGAACGTTCCGGTGATCGCGCCCACGTCACACCTCCCTGGAGTCCGGGCCGGCGGCGATGTTGGCCGGTTCCCGCTCGGCGACCACGCGCCTCGTGCGCGGGCTCGGTGGTACCTGCAGGTCCATCGGGGGCAGCGGGAAGCTGCCGTGCGGCCGGTCGTTGACCTGCTCCTGGACCGTCGGCTTCGGCTGCTGCTTCCGGCTCGGCCAGAGCAGCGTGGCGAGCAGCAGGATGCCGGCGGGGATGCCGACGGCGATCAGCTTGCTGCGCGAGTCCCAGTCCTCGATCGAGCGCAGGCCGGCCAGGACCAGGATCCAGACCAGGTTGATCGGGAGCAGGACCTTCCAGCCGAAGCGCATGAACTGGTCGTAGCGCAGCCGGGGCAGGGTGCCCCGCAGCCAGACGAAGACGAACACCAGCATGACGACCTTGCCGAAGAACCACAGCATCGGCCACCAGCCGGAGTTGGCGCCCGCCCAGATGCTGGTGATCGGCCACGGCGCGTGCCAGCCGCCGAGGAAGAGCGTCACGGTGAAGGCCGACATGGTCACCATCGCGACGTACTCGCTGAGCATGAAGAGCGCGAACTTCAGGGAGCTGTACTCCGTCTGGAAGCCCGCCACCAGCTCCGACTCCGCCTCGGGCAGGTCGAACGGCGCCCGGTTCGTCTCACCGACGATGGCGATGAAGAACATGATGAAGCTGGGGAGCAGCAGGAGCGCGTACCAGCCGGGGGCCGGGATCTCGAAGCCCCCGATGCTCAGCCGGGTGCCGTCGCCCTGGGCGGCGACGATCCCGCTGGTCGACATGGTGCCGGCGGTCATGAAGACCGCGACGACGCTCAGGCCCATCGTGACCTCGTACGAGACCAGCTGGGCGGCGGAGCGCAGGCCGCCGAGCAGCGGGTACGTGGAGCCGCTGGCCCAGCCGCCGAGCACGATGCCGTAGACGGCCAGCGAGGAGAGTGCCAGCACCACCAGCACCGCCACCGGCACGTCGGTGACCTGTAGCGGCGTCCGGTGCCCGAAGATGCTGACCATCGGCCCGAACGGGATCACCGACAGCGCGGTGATCGCGCAGACCACCGAGATCACCGGGGCGAAGAAGAAGACGACCTTGTCGGCGGTCCGCGGGAGGAGGTCCTCCTTGAAGGCGAGCTTCAGGCCGTCGGCGAGGGTCTGCAGCAGACCGAACGGGCCGGCCTGGTTGGGGCCGGGTCGCACGGCCATGCGGCCCACGACCCGGCGCTCGAACCAGACGCCGAGCAGCGTGGCCAGCACGGCGACGACGAACGCGAAGACGATCTTGCCGAGGACCAGCCACCAGGGATCCCGGCCGAAGTCGGCCAGCGTCGGATCCTGGGCCAGGTAGACCGCGTTCACTGCTGTACACCCCCTGCGTTGAGGAGCGGGCCCGGGCGGTCCGCCGCGTCGGCGGCGACCGCGGCGGCGGAGATCCGCACGAGCGCTCCGGACGTCGCGCCGAGGCTGCGTCGCACGGTCGAGCCGGGCGAGTTGGTCGGCAGCCAGACGACGCCGTCCGGCATCTCGGTGATCGCCGCCGGCAGGGTCAGCGCCCCCCGGTCGGTGCCCACCGTCACCGGGTCGCCGTCGGCGACGCCGAGCGCCTCCGCGGTGCCCTTGCCCAGCCGGACCACCGGCGGGCGGGCGGTGCCGGCGAGGTGCTCGTCGCCGTCGGTGAGGCTGCCCAGGTCGATCAGCTGGTGCCAGGTGGCGAGCACCGCCTCACCGGCGCCCGGCTCCCGCACCGCGGCCGGCTCCACCGACGGGGTGGCGGGACGGTCGGTCCGGGTCCGCGGCAGCGCGCCCAGCTCGCGGCGGACGCTGAGCACGTCACCGGTGCCGAGCTGCACGTCGAGCTGCGCGGCGAGCGCGTCCAGCACGCGGCCGTCGGTCATCGCGGCGGTGCGCAGAACCGCCTCGAAGGTGCGCAGCCGGCCCTCCCAGTCCAGGAAGCTGCCGGCCTTCTCGACCACCGGGGCGACGGGGAAGACCACGTCGGCCCGCCGGGCCACCGCGCTCATCCGCAGCTCCAGGCTGACCAGGAACGGCACCTCGTCCAGGGCCTTCTCGGCCAGCCGCGGGTCGGCCAGGTCGGCCGGGTCGACCCCGGCCACCACCAGCGCGCCGAGCTGACCGCCGGCGGCGGCGGCGAGGATCGCGTCGGTGTCCCGGCCGGCCTGGCTCGGGATCACCCCGGCGGGGATGTCCCACGCCTCACCCAGCTCGGCCCGGGCGGCCGGCTCGTTGACCAGGCGGCCGCCGGGAAGCAGGTTGGGCAGGCAGCCCGCGTCGACCGCGCCGCGGTCACCCGCGCGCCGCGGCACCCAGGCCAGCTTCGCGCCGGTACGCCGGGCCACGTCGGCCGCCGCGGAGAGGCCGCCCGGCACGCTGGCCAGCCGCTCGCCGACGATCAGGATCGCGCCCTCGGCGCTGAGCGCCTCGGCGACCGTCGCGTGCTCGGCGAGCACGGTCGCCTCCTCGCCCGGCACCACCCGGGCCAGCTTGGCCCCGAGCTTCTCCAGGCCGCGGGTGGCGAACGGCGCGATCGCGTAGACCGTGAGCTTCTTCTTCAGGTACGCCTTGCGCAGCCGCAGGAAGAGGATCGGGCACTCCTCCTCCGGCTCCAGCCCGACCAGCACCACGGCCGGCGCCTTCTCGACGTCGGCGTACGTGACGTCGGTGACCCCGGCGACCGAGCTGGCCAGGAAGTCCGTCTCCTCGCGGGAGACCGGCCGGGCCCGGAAGTCGACGTCGTTGGTGTTCAGCGCGACCCGGGCGAACTTCGCGTACGCGTAGGCGTCCTCGACGGTCAGCCGACCGCCGGTGAGCACCGCCGTGCCCCGTCCGCCGTCCCGCGCCGCGCGCAGCCCCTCGGCGGCGACGGCCAGCGCCTCGCTCCACGCCGCCTCACGCAGCTCGCCGGTCTGCGGGTCGCGGACCAGCGGGGTGGTGAGCCGGTCGAAGGCGCGGGTGTACTGGAAGCCCCACCGCCCCTTGTCGCAGTTCCACTCCTCGTTCACCGCCGGGTCGTCGCCGGCCAGCCGGCGCAGCACCTTGCCCCGCCGCCAGTCGGTGCGCTGGGCGCACCCGGCCGAGCAGTGCTCGCAGACGCTCGGGGAGGAGACCAGGTCGAACGGCCGGGCCCGGAACCGGTACTGGGTGCCGGTCAGCGCGCCGACCGGGCAGATCTGCACCGTGTTCCCGGAGAAGTACGAGTTGAAGGGAACGTCGCCGGAGTCGGCCCCGGCGTCGGCGCCGGGGCAGCCCGCGCCCGTCTCCACGCCGTAGTCCTCGTCCCGGTAGATGTTGATCTCCTCGGCGGACGACCGGCCCATCAGGTCGATGAACTTGTCGCCGGCGATCTCCTCGGAGAACCGGGTGCAGCGCTGGCAGAGCACGCAGCGCTCGCGGTCGAGCAGCACCTGCGTGCTGATCGGCAGCGGCTTCGGGTACTCCCGCTTGTGCTCGTGGAACCGCGAGTCGGAGCGTCCGGTGGACATCGCCTGGTTCTGCAGCGGGCACTCGCCGCCCTTGTCGCACATCGGGCAGTCGAGCGGGTGGTTCAGCAGCAGCAGCTCCATGACCCCCTCCTGCGCCTTCTTGGCGACCGGAGAGGTGAGCTGGGTGCGTACCACCATGCCGTCGGCGACGGTCTGGGTGCAGGAGGCGACGGGCTTGCGCTGCCCCTCCACCTCGACCAGGCACTGCCGGCACGCGCCGGCCGGGGCCAGCAGCGGGTGGTCGCAGAACCGGGGGATCTCGGTGCCCAACTGCTCGGCGACCCGGATCAGCAGCGCCCCCTTCGGGGCGGTGACCTCGACGCCGTCGATGGTGAGCGTGACGGTCTCGGTCTGCTTCGCTACGTCGGTCATTAGTGGGCTCCCACCAGCTGCTTGTCCGACAGCTTCGGCGCGGTACGTCCCTCGATGTAGTCGAGGTAGTCCTGCTTGAAGTACTTCAGCGACGAGGTCACCGAGCTGGTCGCGCCGTCACCCAGGCCGCAGAACGAGCGGCCGAGGATGTTGTCGCAGGTGTCCAGCAGGGTGTCCAGGTCCTCGTGGGTGCCCTGACCGGCGAGGATCCGCCGGTAGACCCGGACCATCCAGTAGTTGCCCTCGCGGCACGGGGTGCACTTGCCGCACGACTCGTGGTGGTAGAACTCCAGCCACCGGTACGTCGCGTAGACCGGGCAGTCCTGGTCGGAGAAGATCTGGGTGGCCGTGGTGCCGAGGATCGAGCCGGCCGCCGCCACCCCCTCGAAGTCCAGCGGCACGTCCAGGTGCTCGGCGGTGAGCAGCGGCGTCGACGAGCCACCCGGCGTCCAGAACCGCAGGTTGTGACCGGGCTGCATGCCGCCGGCCAGCTCGATCAGCTCCCGTAGGGTGACGCCCATACCGCACTCGAACTGGCCGGGGTTGGCGATCCGGCCGGAGAGCGAGTAGATCATCGGGCCGGACGACTTCTCCGTGCCCATGGTCTTCCACCAGTCGGCGCCGCCCAGCACGATGTAGGGAACGCTGGCGATGGTGCCGACGTTGTTGACCACCGTCGGGCTCGCGTACAGGCCGTGGGTGGCCGGGAACGGCGGGCGCAGCCGGGGCTGGCCCCGGAAGCCCTCCAGCGAGTCCAGCAGCGCGGTCTCCTCGCCGCAGATGTACGCCCCGGCGCCCGAGTGCACCACCAGCTCCAGGTCGTACCCGGAGCCGAGGATGTTCCGGCCCAGGTAGCCCTTGGCGGTCGCCTCCCGCACGGCGTTGCGCAGCCGGCGCGCGGCGTGCACCGCCTCGCCCCGGATGTAGATGTAGGCGCGGCTGGCCCGGATCGCGTACGACGCGATGATCACGCCCTCGACGAGGGCGTGCGGGTCGTGCGTCATCAGCGGGAGGTCCTTGCAGGTGCCCGGCTCCCCCTCGTCGGCGTTGACGACGAGGTAGTGCGGCTTGCCGTCGCCCTGCGGGATGAACCCCCACTTGAGACCGGTCGGGAAGCCGGCGCCGCCGCGACCGCGCAGGCCGGAGTCCTTGATCAGCTGGATCAGGTCGTCCGGGTGCGCCTTGAGCGCCTTACGCAGGGCCGCGTAGCCGTCGAGCTTCTCGTAGGTGCCGATCCGCCAGGCGTCCGGCGACAGCCAGCGCTTGGTGAGTACCGGCGTCAGCTTGGCCAGGGTCTCCGGCCGGGGAGTGGTCACTTCTGGACCCCCGTCTCGCTCGCGACGGCGGAGCCCGCGCCACCGGCGCCCGCCTCGGCTTCCTTGAGGTTGCGCTGCTGCGCACCGGCCTCGTCGCCGGCGGGCTTGCCGTCGCCGGCCGGCGCGTTGGCCGCCGCCCCGGCGGCCTCGGCCTCCTGCGCGTCGCGGGGAGCCGGCGGGGCGCCGTCCACCGGAACCTTGGTGCCCGGCGCGTCCGGCACGGCGGTCGCCGCGTCGGGCTGGCGGGTCTCGGCGGTACGCACCTCGGGCGACTTGGCGTCCGGCGCCTTGACGTCACGGGTGGTGCTGCCGGCCGCCTCGGCGGCGGGTGCGGGCTCGCCGGTGCCCGCGTTGACCGTGGCGGGCCGGGTGCCGTTGCCGCTCGGGGCCGGCGCGGCCTTGGCCGGCTCCGGCGCCGGCTTCGCGGCCTCGCTCCGGGCCTTCGCCTCGGCGGCGGCCTTGTCGGCCTCGGCCTTGCTGCGGATCGGGGTGTTCGGGTCGAAGCCCGGCACCGAGATGCCGTGCTCCTGCGCCAGCCGCAGCCCCCGCAGGGTGGGCTCTCCCGGTCCGCCGTCGGCGACCGCGCCCTCCCGCTCGTCGGCGAAGCCGGCGAGCTGCACCGCCATCTCCTTGAGGGTGCAGAGCCGGGCGCCCCGGGTCGGCATCGGCCGGCCACCGGCGCGCAGCTCGTCGACGACGCCGCGTGCGGTCTGCGGGTCCACCCCGTCGAAGAAGTCGTAGTTGACGGTCATCACCGGGCCGTAGTCGCACGCCGCCAGGCACTCGGCGTGCTCCAGGGTGATCGTCCCGTCGGCGGTGGTCTCGTCGTGCCCCACGCCGAGGTGCTCGGCGAGGGTGTCGTAGACCTCCTGGCCGCCGAGCACGTTGCACATCGTGTTGGTGCAGACGCTCACCAGGTAGTCGCCGGTCGGCCGGCGCTTGTACATGGTGTAGAAGGTGGCGACCGCCCCGACCTGGGCCTTGTTCAGGCCCAGCACCTCGGCGCAGAACGCCACGCCGGCCGGGGAGACGTAGCCCTCCTCGGACTGCACCAGGTGCAGCAGCGGCAGCAGCGCCGACCGGGACCGATCGGCCGGATAGCGGGCGATGATCTCCCGCGCCCGCTCCCTGGTCTCGTCAGTGAAAACACTCATCAGCGTCGCCTTCCGTTCGCGACTGGGCACGCCTCTGCCCGCGACTGCGGGGCTCGCTCCGCTCTCTCCTCGCGCGGGCGACTGGGGCTCGCAAGCTCACTCCTCGCGCTCACCTGTCACACCCACCCATGACGGGGTCCAGCGAGGCGCCACCGGCGATCACGTCGGCGATCAGGCCGCCCTCGGCCATCGCCGGGAGCGCCTGGAGGTTGACGAAGCTCGGCTCCCGGTAGTGCACCCGGTAGGGCCGGGTGCCACCGTCGGAGACGGCGTGCACGCCCAGCTCGCCGCGGGGCGACTCGATGCCGACGTAGACCTGGCCCGGCGGCACCCGGAAGCCCTCGGTGACGAGCTTGAAGTGGTGGATCAGCGACTCCATCGACTGACCCATGATCTTCGCGACGTGCTCCAGCGAGTTGCCCATGCCGTCGACGCCGATGGCGAGCTGCGCCGGCCAGGCGATCTTCTTGTCGGCCACCATCACCGGGCCCGGCTTGAGCCGGTCCAACGCCTGCTCGACGAGCTTGAGCGACTCCCGGATCTCGGCGAGCCGGACCAGGTAGCGGCCCCACACGTCGCCGTCGGTGTGCGTCGGCACGTCGAACTCGTACGTCTCGTAGCCGCAGTACGGCATGGTCTTGCGCAGGTCCCAGGCGAGGCCGGCCGAACGCAGCACCGGACCGGTCACGCCGAGCGCGAGGCAGCCCGTCACGTCGAGCACCGCGACGTTCTTCGTCCGCTCGAGCCAGATGGGCTGCCCGGAGAGGAGGTTCTCGTACTCCTTGAGCCGCTTCGGCAGCAGCTTCAGGAACTCGCGGATCTTGACGATCGCCTCGTCCGGCACGTCCTGGGCCACACCGCCCGGCCGGACGTACGCGTGGTTCATCCGCAGGCCGGTGATGATCTCGAAGATCTCCAGGATGTACTCACGCTCGCGGAAGCCGTAGAGCATCATGTTGATCGCGCCCAGCTCCATGGCGGTGGTGGCCACCCAGACCAGGTGCGAGGAGATCCGGTTCAGCTCCATCATCAGGACCCGGATGGTGTTCGCCCGCTCGGTGATCTGGTCGGAGATCCCGAGCAGCTTCTCCACCGCCAGCGCGTACCCGGTCTCGTTGAAGATCGGGGCGAGGTAGTCCATCCGGGTCACGAAGGTGCTGCCCTGGACCCAGTTGCGGTATTCGAGGTTCTTCTCGATGCCGGTGTGCAGGTAGCCGACGACCGAGCGGGCCTCGCGGACCGTCTCGCCCTCCAGCTCCAGGACCAGCCGGAGCACGCCGTGCGTCGACGGGTGCTGCGGACCCATGTTGACGACGATCCGCTCGTCGTTGATCGGGTCGGTCCCCGAGACGACGCTGTCCCAGTCCCCACCGGTGACGGTGAAGACCTTCCCCTCGGTGGTGTCGCGCTCGGTGGCGTAGTTCGACGTGGTCACAGTGCCGGCCCTCCGTTCACGACTGCGGGGCTCGCAAGCTCACTCCTCGCGCTCACTGGTAGGACCTCCTCCGGTCCGGCGGCGGGATCTCAGCGCCCTTGTACTCGACGGGTACGCCGCCGAGCGGGTAGTCCTTGCGCTGCGGGTGCCCCTCCCAGTCGTCCGGCATGAGGATCCGGGTCAGGTTGGGGTGACCGTCGAAGACGATGCCGAACATGTCGTACGCCTCGCGCTCCTGCCAGTCCGCCGTCGGGTAGATCGACGTGACGCTCGGCAGGTGCGGGTCCTCGGCGGAGACCGCGGCCTCCAGCCGCACGGTGCGGCGGTAGGTCATCGAGGTGAGCTGGTAGACGACGTGCAGGCGGCGGGCGTCGGCGCCGAGGTAGTCCACCCCGGAGACCGAGGAGCAGAGCTCGAAGCGGAGCGCCATGTCGTCGCGCATCACCTGGCAGACCTCGGCGATCCGCTCGGGGCGGATGTGCAGGGTCAGCTCGCCCCGGTCGACCACGACCTTCTCGACGGCGTCGGCGAAGTCCGGGTACGCCTCCTCCAGCGCGTCGCGGACCTCGTCGAAGTAGCCCCCGTACGGCCGGGGCGCGTCCTCGATGGTCCGGCGCTGGCGGACGAGGCCGCCGAAGCCGGACACGTCGCCGGAGCCCTGGTTGCCGAACATGCCCCGGCCGGCCGGGCTGGCCGGGGGGTACTCGGCGGGTGCGGTGCTGCTGGCACCGGCCGGCGTGACCGGCACCGGCACGCCGCCGTCGTCTTGCCTGTCCTGAGGCGCGGTCACTTCTGGACACCCCCGTGCTGCAGGTGGTTCTGGGCCTTCATCCAGTTCTCGATCCGCAGCTGCTCCTCGCGACCCTCACGGACCGCCTTGGTCCACTCGGCCCGCCGGGCCTTGTCGCTGCGGTACGACGACGGCATCGAGCCGTAGGGGACGACCGGGACGTCACCGCGGGCCTTGCGCGCCTCGAGCATCTTGCGGCCGTTCGGGCCGAGCGGCTCGTGCCCGATCTTCTCGCGCAGCTTGAGGACCGCGTCGATGAGCATCTCGGGCCGGGGCGGGCAACCGGGCAGGTACATGTCGACCGGGACGATGTGGTCGACGCCCTGCACGATGGCGTAGTTGTTGAACATGCCGCCGCTGCTGGCGCAGACGCCCATCGAGATGACCCAGCGGGGCTCCGCCATCTGGTCGTAGATCTGGCGCAGCACGGGGGCCATCTTCTGGCTCACCCGGCCGGCCACGATCATCAGGTCGGCCTGCCGGGGCGAGGCCCGGAAGACCTCCATGCCCCAGCGGCCCATGTCGTAGTGCGGACCACCGGCAGCCATCATCTCGATCGCGCAGCAGGCCAGACCGAAGGTGGCCCCCCAGACCGACGTCTTCCGCGACCAGTTGACCAGCTTCTCCACCGAGGTGAGCAGGACACCGGCGGGAAGCTTCTCCTCGATACCCATCTGAGGTTCCTCCCTCAGTCCCAGTCCAGGCCGCCACGCCGCCAGACGTAGGCGTAGGCGACGAAGACAGCGACGATGAACAGGACCATCTCCACGAAGCCGAAGATCGGCAGGGCGTCGAACGAGACCGCCCAGGGGTAGAGGAAGATGATCTCGATGTCGAAGACGATGAAGAGCATCGCCGTCAGGTAGAACTTGATCGGGAACCGGCCGCCGCCGACCGGCTGCGGGCTGGGCTCGATGCCGCACTCGTACGCCTCGAGCTTGGCCTTGTTGTAGCGCCGGGGACCGGCGAAGCGGGCAGCGGCCACGGAGAACAGCGCGAACCCCGCGGCGAGGGCGAACAGCCCGATGATCGGTGCATAAGGCGAGAGCGACATCGTTTTCTCCTGCTCGTCCTTCCCTGCCCCTGGTCCTTGTCAAAAATCACACTATTCACGTCCCTCGCGACGGTCGTCGGCGGGGGTCGATCTCCCCTGTCCGCACCTGCGGTCATCGCAGACCGTGGACGGGGCCGTCACACGGGGCTGCCTTCGTCGCGACCGCGGGCGCTCGCAGGCTCGTTCCTCGGGCTACACGGCGGGCGCCACTCTCGTCATCGTGTTGATGACGCGGTCCATCGCGTCCCCGTCGCGGGGGTCGGTCAGGTTGGCCAGCAGCTTGAGCACGAAGCGCATCAGCATCGGGTGCGGCATCCCGTGCTTCGTGGCCATCCGCATGATCTCGGGGCGGCCGATGAGCTTCACGAAGATGCCGCCGAGCCGGTAGTAGCCGCCGAAGCGGAGCTTCAGCTCCGTCGAGTACGCCGTCAGCGCACGCTCCCGGTCCGCGCCGGCCGGGCGCGCGAGCGCCTGCACGGCGACCTCCGCGGCCAACTCGCCGGACTCCATCGCGTACGCGATGCCCTCGCCGTTGAACGGGTTGACCATGCCGCCGGAGTCGCCGACCAGCATCACGCCCCGGGTGTAGTGCGGCACCCGGTTGAAGCCCATGGGGAGCGCGGCGCCGAGGATCGGCCCCTCCGCGTTCGCCTCGTCGGTCATGCCCCAGTCGGCGGGCGTGTTGGCCAGCCAGTCGGTGAGCAGCCGGCGGTAGTTGGTCTTGCCGAACGCGGACGAGGAGTTGAGCACCCCGAGGCCGACGTTGACCCGGCCGTCGCCCAGCCCGAAGATCCAGCCGTACCCGGGCAGCAGGTTGTCGCCGCTGTCCTTGCTGCGCAGCTCGAGCCAGGACTCCAGGTAGTTGTCGTCGTGCTTGGCGGGCGAGCGGTAGTAGCGCCGGACGGCGACGCCGATCGGCCGGTCCTCGCGCTTGGCCAGCCCGAGGGCGAGCGGGAAGCGGCCGGAGACCCCGTCGGCCGCGACGACCAGCGGCGCGTGGAAGGTGGCGGGCTCCTTGCCCGGGCCGACCTCCGCCTCGACGCCGGTGACCCGGCCGTCCGGGCCCAGCACCGGGCCGGTGACGTTCACGCCGGTACGCAGCTCGGCGCCGGCCTCGACGGCGCGCCGGGCGAGCAGGTCGTCGAAGTCGAGCCGGGTGCGCACCAGGCCGTAGTTGGGGAAGCTCGCCAGGTCGGGCCAGTCCAGCTCCAGCCGGACGCCGCCACCGATGACCCGCAGGCCCCGGTTGTGCAGCCAGCCCGCCTCGGGCGAGGTGTCCACGCCCATCCGGATGAGCTGCCGCACCGCGCGCGGGGTCAGCCCGTCGCCGCAGACCTTCTCCCGGGGGAACTCGGTCTTCTCCAGCAGCAGCACCCGTACGCCGTGCCGAGCCAGGTGGTATGCGGTAGCCGACCCACCGGGACCGGCGCCCACGACGATCACGTCGGCGTCATGCTCCACCGCGGCCATCCCGCGCCTCCTCCCGCATGCTCGTGAAATGCTTCACAAGCCAGACGGTGGGAGTCTATGACCGACGTCATGACCACGCCGGACCAGGGGTACCTAACTTGCCGGAGACACGTCGGCCGAGGTCGGAGGCGGGGCGCCGGGGCGGGCCTCAGTGCCGGGCGGAGGCGGCCGGATCCAGGCCGGCGTCGTGCCGGATCGTCTCCGGCAGGTGCTCGCGCAGCGCGCCGCCGGCGGCGCGGTCCAGGGCGGCCAGCACCTCTGCCACGACCTGACGGACGTCGGCGGGATCCGCGCCGGCCAGCTCCTTGAGCTGGGCGATGAGCTCGGTCGCGTCGTCGTCGGTGGCCTCCGCGCCGACCGCCTGGTGTCGTCCCGTCATGGGGGCGAGCTTACGGAACAAAGTGGAGCAAAAACGGATATTCAGGGAAAGGGTGCCGGATCGGCCTAGACGCGGACCGCGCGGTGCAGCGCCGCGATCCCGCCGGTCAGGTTGCGCCAGGCCACCCTGCCCCAGCCCGCCGCGCCGATCCGCGCGGCCAGCGCCGGCTGGTCGGGCCACGCCCGGATCGACTCCGCCAGGTAGACGTACGCGTCGGGGTTGCTGGAGACGGTGCGGGCCACGCTCGGCAGCGAACGCATCAGGTACGACAGGTAGACCGTGCGGAACGCCGGGTTCACCGGGGTGCTGAACTCGCACACCACCAGCCGGCCGCCCGGCCTGGTGACCCGGGCCAGCTCCCGCAGGGCGGCGTCGGTGTCGTTCACGTTGCGCAGCGCGAACGAGATGGTCACCGCGTCGAAGCTGGCGTCGGCGAAGGGCAGCTTCAACGCGTCCCCGGCCAGCAGCGGCACCTGGGGACGGGTGCGCTTGCCGACGCGCAGCATGCCGAGGGACAAATCGGCGCCCACCGCGTACGCGCCCGACTGGGCCAGTTCCTCGGTGGACACGCCGGTGCCGGCGCCCACGTCGAGCACCCGCTCACCAGGCCGCAGGTCGAGCGCGGCCCGGGTGGCCCGGCGCCAGAACCGGTCCTGCCCGAAGGAGAGGACGGTGTTGGTCAGGTCGTAGCGAGCCGCCACGCCGTCGAACATCGCGGCGACCTCGTGCGGCTGCTTGTCCAGGTTGGCGCGCTGGCCCTGCGGGGTACGGCTCACCCCTCCACTCTGCCAGTCCGGCCCACGCGGGCGGCCGGTGGGTCGGCCGCCCCACCACCCCGGACACGCCGCGGGGGCGGGATGGT
>NZ_WAAS01000084.1:0-24750 GCF_008806585.1 Micromonospora sp. AMSO12t | reverse complement strand
CCCCTCCGGGGGCGGTCTCGCCGCGTCTGGCCTCCCAGGACTGGCCCGCCGCCTGACCCTCGCCTCGTTGTCGAGGGTTCCGCCGGAGCCCACTTCCACCTCCGCTCGGCGGCTGCGGTACCCCGGAGACACCCCACCGCGAGGAGAGGGCTTCTCACCGCGAGTGGAGACGGCTCAGCGGTTGCCGCCCGGCACCCATAGCACATCTCCGTCCGGATTTGCCGTTCTTGACAGGATAAAGAGCAGATCCGATAGCCGGTTGAGATACTTTGCCGGGAGCGAGCTGGTCCGCTCGGGGTCGTGCGCGACCAGGGCCCATGCCGCCCGCTCGGCGCGTCGGGCGACCGTCCGCGCCACGTGCAGCAGCGCCGCACCCGCGGTGCCGCCGGGGAGGATGAAGGAGTCGAGCTTGCTCAGGCGTGCGTTGTACTCGTCGCACCAGCCCTCCAGGCGCTCGACGTACGCCTCGGTGACCCGCAGCGGCGGGTACTTCGGGTCGGGTTCGACCGGGGTGGCCAAATCGGCGCCCACGTCGAACATGTCGTTCTGGATCGACGCCAGGACGGCCCGCAGTTCCTCGTCGAGTTGTCCCAGGGCGAGCGCCACGCCGATCGCGGCGTTGCACTCGTCGACGTCCGCGTACGCGGAGATGCGCGGATCGGTCTTCGGCACCTGCTCGTTGTTGCTCAGCCTGGTCATGCCGGCATCGCCGGCCTTGGTGTAGATGCGCGTGAGGTGGACGGCCATGACGCACAGCCTACGGATACCGGACCTGACTATCCCGGAGCGGCCGGGCGGCACCGCCGTCCGATCAGCCGGGAGCCCCGGCGACGCCGGTGACCCGGCGGTCCACGACCTCGACGTCATCCGGGTGCGCGGCGACGCGCGCCTGGCCGGCTCGGTGCACGTCGTGGGCGCCAAGAACTCGGCGCTGAAGCTGATGGCCGCCGCGCTGCTCGCGCCGGGCCGCAGCGTCATCACCAACGTGCCGCGCATCACCGACATCGCGATCATGGGCGAGGTGCTCCGCCGGCTCGGCTGCGGCGTCCGGTTCGACGCCGACGACCCGGTCGACCCGATGGTCGCGTACGGCGGGGTGGCCCGGTCCCGGTCGGTCGTCATCGACGTGCCCGAGCAGCCCGGCGCCGAGGCGGACTACGACCTCGTACGCCGGCTGCGCGCCTCGATCTGCGTGCTGGGCCCGCTGCTGGCCCGCCGGGGGCACGTGCGGGTGGCCCACCCGGGCGGCGACGCCATCGGCTCGCGGGGCCTGGACATGCACGTCTCCGGGCTGACCCGGATGGGTGCCGAGATCTCCGGGGAGCACGGCTTCGTGATCGCGTCGGCGCCGCACGGGCTGCACGGCGCGGAGATCGTGCTCGACTTCCCCAGCGTCGGGGCGACCGAGAACCTGGTCATGGCGGCGGTGCTGGCCCGGGGGCCGAGCGTCATCGACAACGCCGCCCGGGAGCCGGAGATCGTCGACATCTGCACGATGCTGAACCAGATGGGCGCGCGGATCTCCGGCGCCGGCACCTCCACCCTGCACATCGAGGGGGTGCCGGGGCTGCGGCCGGTGCGGCACGCGACGGTGGGGGACCGGATCGTCGCCGGTACCTGGGCGTTCGGCGCGGCGATGACCCGGGGGGACGTCACCGTGACCGGGGTGGAGCCGGCGTTCCTGGAGGTCGCGCTCGACAAGCTGGTCTCCGCCGGGGGCCTGGTGGAGACCCGGGGCGACGCGTTCCGGATCCGGATGGACGACCGGCCGAAGGCGGTGGACGTCGTGACGCTGCCGTACCCGGGCTTCGCCACCGACCTGCTGCCGATGGCGATCGGGCTGGCGGCGGTCAGCGACGGGGCCTCCCTGATCACCGAGAACATCTTCGACGGCCGTTTCATGTTCGCCAACGAGATGATGCGGCTGGGCGCGGACATCAAGACCGACGGCCACCACGCGGTGGTCCGGGGCCGGGACCGGCTCTCCGGCGCGCCCGTGCGCGCCACCGACATCCGGGCCGGCGCCGGGTTGATCATCGCCGGGCTCTGCGCCGAGGGGGTCACCGAGGTGTCCCACGTGCACCACGTGGACCGGGGCTACCCGGACTTCGCGGCCGACCTGCGCGCGCTCGGGGTCGAGGTGGAGCGGGGCACCGCACCGGAGGAACCGGACCTGAGCATCTGAGCCCGCGCCGAGCGGCACCTCGCCCTCCGAGGCCCACGGCCCCCGGCGGGGCCGCGCACGTGGGAGGGCGTGGGCCGGCACCTGGAGGGTCCACCGCGCCCGGCCGCCTTAGCATCCGTTCAGGCTCGCCGACTAGGGTGCTGGCAGACACTCAATCAGGCGAGGGAGAAGCAGATGGCGGGTCGACTCGCGGTCGTCGGGGCCGGGCTGATGGGCGCGGGCATCGCCCAGGTGGCGGCGCAGGCGGGCTGGCAGGTGACGCTGCGGGACCTGGACGACGCGGCCACCGGGCGGGGCATGGACGGCATCCGGAAGTCGCTGACCAGGTTCGCCGAGAAGGGCAGGATCGAGGCGTCCGAGGTCGAGGCGGCGCTGGGCCGGATCACCCCCACCACCGACCTGGAGGCGGCGGCCGACGCGGACATCGTGGTCGAGGCGGTCTTCGAACGGCTGGAGATCAAGCACGAGGTGTTCCGCGCGCTGGACAAGATCTGCAAGGCCGACGCGGTGCTCGCGACCAACACCTCGGCCATCCCGGTGACGCAGATCGCCGCGGTGACCGAGCGCCCGGAGGCCGTCGTCGGCACCCACTTCTTCTCGCCGGTGCCGATGATGAAGCTCTGTGAGCTGGTGCGTGGCTACAAGACCAGCGACGAGACCCTGGCCACGGCGAAGTCGTTCGCCGAGGAGATCGGCAAGACGGTCGTGGTGGTCAACCGGGACATCGCGGGCTTCGTCACCACCCGGCTGATCGCGGCCCTGGTCGTCGAGGCGGTCAAGCTCGTCGAGTCGGGCGTGGTGTCGGCCGAGGACCTGGACACCGCCTGCCGCCTCGGCTTCGGCCACGCCATGGGCCCGCTGGCCACCACGGACCTGACCGGCGTGGACGTGCTGCTGCACGCCTCGAAGAACATCTACACCGACACGGCGGACGAGAAGTTCTTCCCGCCGGAGCTGCTCCAGCGCATGGTCACCGCCGGCGACCTCGGGCGCAAGAGCGGCAAGGGCTTCTACACGTACTGACGGGCAGCCGGGGCGCGACGTCGCCCGGCCGCTCAGCGGACCGCCTCCACCGGCGCGGGGGCGGTCCGCCGCAGCCCGGCGGTGAGCATCAGGGTGGCCGCCAGCGCCGCCGTGGCGAGCAGCGCGACGGCCCAGCCCGCCGGGACCAGGTCCGCGACCGTGCCGGCGAGCACGGCACACAGCGCCTGCGCGGCCATCATCCCGTTGTGCTGCAGGCCCAGCACCTGGCCCCGGAACTCGATGGGTGAGTGGGCGATCAGGCGCTCCTGCAACGGCAGCCCGGCGGCGAAGCCCACCGAGGCGACGACCGCGACCAGCATGGCCAGCGGCAGCGCCGGCGACAGCGCGAAGGCCAGGTAGGGCAGGACGAGCAGCAGCCGCAGGGCGGGAACCAGCCGGTTGCGCCGGGCCGGGGGCAGGAACCGTCCCACCACGACGTCGCCCGCCAGCATGCCGAGGGCCGCGGCGGCGTAGAGGAAGCCGGCGCGGTCCCCGGCGTACGGCACGAACAGCGCCTCGCAGCCGACGACCAGGCCGGGCGGCAGCCACAGGTTGAGCAGGAGCGCGCGGCGGCCGGGATCCGTCCACAGCTCGCGGTTCACCCGGAGCGTGCGCCCCACCGTCGTCCGGGCGGTGGTCCGGGCCGGGCGCTCCGAGATGCCGAACCACCCGACTGCCGCCGCCACCGCCCGCAGCACCGCCGCGAGCAGGAACACCTCGTACGGGTCCAGCCAGAACAACAGGACGCCGCCCAGCCCGAAGCCGGCGATCTGCATCGCCCCGACGCTCGTGTTCATGGTGGACCTGCCCAGCACGTAGGCGTCGGTCGGCAGGATGTCGGTGAGCAGCGCCCACCGGGCCCCGCCCGTGATCGAGCCGACGTACGCGCCGGTGAAGATGATCGCGAACCGGGCCCACAGCGGCAGGCCGGGCACCGCCTGGAGTGCCGCTCCGGCGGCGACCAGCACGGCGGCGAAGGTCAGCGCCCGGCGGGGCGGCAGGCTGTCCGCGGCCGACAGCAACGTCAGGCTGCCGAGCACGCCGGCGAGCGGCGCGCCGAACATGCTCAGCGCGGTGAGCAGCGCCGAGCCGGTCGACGCGTAGGTCAGCGAGCCCAGCGCCAGCGCCGACGTGGTGTGCGCCGCGATGCCCGCGCAGTTCGCCAGGAACAGGTTGCGGAACTCCCGGACCGCGAACAGATCTGCGTACGTTCTCACGGGCCCGATCGTGTGGGGTGCCGGGTGGATCTCCTAGAGTTACGTCTGGAGGCGAAACATGGCCGTCTGGCAGGTGCCGTCGGATCTCCTCGCGCGCAGCCGCTTCACGGTCTCGCCGATGGTCGACACGGTCGCCGCGCTGCGCGCGCTGCACGACCCGCGTAGCCCGTGGCAGCGGGCCTGGCGGGAGCCGCACGTCGCGGCGTTCCGGCGGATGCTGGCCGGTCGGCCGGTGGTCCGGGCGCTGCTGCCCGCGTCGTTCCACCCCCGGTGGACCGCCGACTTCCTCACCGTCGCGCCCGCCTCGCCGGAACCGACGTTCGCGGCGGAGCTGGCGGCCGTCGGGCGGTTGTCCGACGAGCGGATCCGGGCCGACCTGCGCGCCACCCGCCCGGAGCCGCTCGCCGCCGAGCTGCTGGCGGACGGTCTCACCGGGCAGGTGGTGGAGCTGCTCGACTGGGTCTGGACGCACACCGTCGAGCCGGAGTGGCCGGAGCGGGAACGCCGGCTCCGGGCGGACATCGTGGCCCGCACCGCCGCGTTGAGCGCGGGCGGCTGGGCCGGGGTGTTCGCCGACCTCAACCGCAACGTGTGCTGGCTGGGCGACGGTCGGCTCCAGGTCAACGACTACCCGGAGCCGCCGCTGTCGCTGGACGAGGCCGAGCAGTTGGTCTTCCTCCCGGCGCACTGCCGTCGCGGCTGGGTGGTCTGGGACAGGCCGACCCGGTTCGGGATGGTGTACCCGGTGCGCGGGATCCTGGTCGATCCCACCTCACCGGCACCCGACGGGCTCGCCCGGCTGATCGGCGCGAACCGGGCCCACATCCTGGTCCGGCTGGACACGCCGCTGAGCACCTCGCAACTCGTGGCGGTGACCGGGCTCTCCCTCGGGACGGTGGGCGACCACCTGCGGGTGCTGCTGGACGCGGGCGCCGTCGGCAAGCGGCGGTCCGGGCGCGAGGTGCTCTACTGGCGTACGCCGCTCGGTGTCGCGCTCACGACGTCCACGCGTTAGCCGGGGCCCTTCCTCAGACCTCAGCCGTCGCGCTTGGTCGTCCAGCGGAACGTGGTCAGGCAGAGCACCAGGCCGATCACGCACCACGCGACGAGGACCAGGGCGACCCGGTCCAGCTCGAACGAGCCACCCGGCTCGCGGGCGCCGAAGCCGTCCGGCAGGAAGACCGAGCGCAGGCCCTGGCACATCCACTTCAGCGGGAAGAGCGCCGCCACCTGCTGCATCCAGGTCGGCAGCTCGGTGAAGACGAAGAACACCCCGGAGATGAACTGGAGCACCAGCGCGACCGGGGTGACCACTGCCGAGCCGCTGCGGGCGGTGCGGGCCAGCGACGAGATGGCGATGCCGCACAACGTGCAGGCGGTGACGCCGAGCACCGACACCCAGCCGAAGGTCAGCCACTTCGCGGCGGTCCCGGGCAGCTCCAGGTCGAACAGCGCCACCGAGACCGCGAGCAGCAGTACGGTCTCGGCGATGCCGATCGCCACGACCATGATCACCTTGCCGGCGAACCAGACCCACTTCGGCATCGGCGTGCCCCGGTAGCGCTTGAGCACCCCCCGGTCCCGCTCGATCGGGATCCAGATGCCCAGGTTCTGGAAGCTCACCGTCATCAGGCCGGTGGCGATCATGCCGGTGATGAAGTATTGCGTGTAGCTGACACCGGGGGCGATCTCGTCGTCGAAGATCGCCGCGAAGATCAGGATCATGATGACCGGGAAGCCCATCGTGAAGACGACGGACTCCCGGCTGCGCAGGAACTGGGTGATCTCCAGCCGGCTCTGCCGCAGGCTGAGGGCGACCGGGCCGGGTCGCCGGGCCGGTGCCGTGGTGACCGGCGCGGCCGGCTTCGTCGTGGTGGTCATCGGTGTCCGATCATGCGCAGGTAGATGTCCTCCAGGGTCGGCCGGGTCACCGTCAGGCCGGGGACCTCGCCGCCGAAGCGCGCCGCCAGCTCCGCCACCAGCGCCGTCGGCGTCGCGCTCTCCGCCGTTTCCCGCGCCCCCTCCGGCGTACGCCAGGAGACCGTCGCCAGGGCCTCGCGCCGGTTGCCGAGCTGGTCGGGCGTGGCCACCTCGACCACCCGGCCGCCCGCGATGACGCCGACCCGGTCGGCGAGGGACTCCGCCTCGTCGAGGTAGTGGGTGGTGAGCACGATGGTGGTGCCGGCGGCGGCCAGGTCGCGGATCAGCTCCCAGAACTCCCGGCGCGCCTCCGGGTCGAAGCCCGTGGTGGGCTCGTCCAGGAAGAGCAGCTCGGGGCGGCCCACGATGCCGAGCGCCACGTCGAGCCGGCGCTTCTGCCCGCCGGAGAGGGTGTGCGTACGCGCCTTCGCCTTGCCGGCCAGCCCCACCCGCTCGACGACCTTGTCGGGGTCGTCCGCGTCGGCGTAGAAGCCGGCGAAGTGGCGCACCACCTCGGCGACCGTCAACTCGTCGAACTCGCCGGTGCCCTGGAGCACGATGCCCACCCGGGAGCGCCAGTCGGCGGCCGGACGGGCCGGGTCGCTGCCGAGGACGTCGACGTCGCCAGCGTCGCGCCGCCGGTAGCCCTCCAGGATCTCCACGGTGGTGGTCTTGCCGGCGCCGTTGGGGCCGAGGAGGGCGAAGACCTCGCCGCGGTGGACGTCGAGATCCACGCCCGCCACGGCGACGTTGTCCCCGTACGCCTTGCGCAGCCCCCGGACGGAGATCGCCAGCTCGTCATGCATGCGTCAAGTGTGCGACCTGGCCGCGGCGGTGGGCCGGCCGGGGTGTGGTGGTCGCGCCCATGTCGGGCGCTTCGCACCCGGGTTTCCGCTCCATGGAGCTGTGTGGTTTTCCACAGCTCTGGTGACTGAACGGTAACTTAGACTCCCGCCATGGACGAGAAGGCTCTCCCCGGCCGGCTGCCCGAGCGCGACCGCCCCTGGGTGATGCGCACCTACGCCGGGCACAGCTCGGCCGCGGCGACGAACGCGCTCTTCCGCCGCAACCTGGCGAAGGGGCAGACCGGCCTGTCGGTCGCCTTCGACCTGCCGACCCAGACCGGCTACGACCCCGACCACGAGCTCGCCGCCGGCGAGGTGGGTCGGGTCGGTGTGCCGGTGGCGCACCTCGGCGACATGCGGGCCCTCTTCGACGGCATCCCGCTGGCCGACATGAACACGTCCATGACCATCAACGCGCCGGCGATGTGGCTGCTCGCCCTCTACGGCACGGTCGGCGAGGAGCAGGGCGCGGAGCTGTCCCGCTGCGCCGGCACCACGCAGAACGACATCATCAAGGAGTACCTCTCCCGGGGCACCCACATCTTCCCGCCGGCCGCGTCGCTGCGGCTGACCGCCGACGTCGTCGCGTACGCGCTGCGCGAGATGCCGCGCTGGAACCCGGTGAACATCTGCTCGTACCACCTCCAGGAGGCCGGCGCGACGCCGGTGCAGGAGGTCGGCTTCGCGCTCTCCACCGCCGTCGCGGTGCTCGACGCGGTCCGTGACTCGGGGCAGGTGCCCGCCGAGCGGATGGGCGACGTCGTGCAGCGGATCTCCTTCTTCGTCAACGCCGGGGTGCGCTTCGTCGAGGAGATCGCCAAGATGCGCGCCTTCGGGGCGCTCTGGGACGAGATCACCCGCGAGCGCTACGGGGTGGAGAACCCGAAGCAGCGGCGGTTCCGCTACGGCGTGCAGGTCAACTCGCTGGGCCTGACCGAGGCGCAGCCGGAGAACAACATCCAGCGCATCGTGCTGGAGATGCTCGGCGTGACCCTCTCCCGGGACGCCCGGGCCCGTGCCGTGCAACTGCCCGCCTGGAACGAGGCGCTCGGCCTGCCCCGGCCGTGGGACCAGCAGTGGTCGCTGCGCATGCAGCAGGTGCTCGCGTACGAGTCGGACCTGCTGGAGTACCCGGACCTGTTCGAGGGCTCGCACGTGATGACGGCGCTGGTCGAGGAGATCGTCACCGGGGCCCGGGTCGAGCTGGAGAAGGTGCTGGAGATGGGCGGCGTCGTCGCGGCCGTCGAGACCGGCTACCTCAAGAGCGCCCTGGTCGCCTCGCTGGCCGAGCGGCGCCGCCGGATGGAATCCGGCGCCGACGTGGTGGTCGGCGTCAACCGGTTCACCGAGACCGAGCCGTCGCCGCTGACCGCCGCCGGCGCCGAGTCCGTCGAGCAGGTCGACCCGGCCGTCGAGGCGGCGGCCACTGAGGCCGTACGCCGGTGGCGGGCCGGGCGGGACGACTCGGCTGTCGACGCGGCACTGGCCCGGCTGCGCGCGGACGCCGCGACCACGACGAACCTGATGCCGGCGACGCTGGAGTGCGTGCGGGCCGGGGTGACCACCGGCGAGTGGGCCGGCGCGCTGCGCCAGGTCTTCGGCGAGTACCGGGCGCCCACCGGCCTGACCGGCGCCGCCGGGGCCGGCGGGGACGCCACCCTGGCCGCCGTCCGGGCGCGCGTCGCCGCCACCGCCCGCGAGCTGGGCAGCGGCCGGCTGCGGCTGCTCGTCGGCAAGCCCGGCCTCGACGGGCACTCCAACGGCGCGGAGCAGATCGCGGTACGCGCCCGCGACGCCGGCTTCGAGGTGGTCTACCAGGGCATCCGGCTGACCGCCGGGCAGATCGTCGCCGCCGCCGTCGAGGAGGACGTGGACCTGGTCGGCCTCTCGGTCCTCTCCGGCTCGCACCTGGCGGCGGTACCGGCGGTGCTGGACGGCCTGCGCGCCGCCGGCCGGTCGGACCTGCCGGTGGTGGTCGGCGGGATCATCCCCGCCGGCGACGCGGAGCAGCTCCGCGCCGCCGGGGTGGCCCGGGTCTTCACGCCGAAGGACTTCGCCCTGACCGGGATCATCGACGACCTGGTGACCGTGGTCCGGGAGGCCAACGGCCTGCGCTGAGGGGAAGGCCCCCGGCGAGGACGCGTCGCCAGGGGCCTGTCCGTCGCGGCCCGACGCCGGTGCGCCCGTGTCAGGTCAGCGGCTGACGTAGGTCATGCAGTCGGCCATGTCGTTGTCGGGACCGACCTTGATCGACGGCGCGTGGCATTCCAGCTGCTCGTTGTGCTGGCAGTCCGCGCGCTGGCAGGCGCCCACCTGCGCGGTCATGCCGCCGTCGACCCCGCCACGGACCGCCGGCATCTCGACGAAGGTGTGGCAGTGCGCGTGGTCCGGGCTGCCGATGGTGATGGCGAAGGCGTGGCAGTCGTTGGTGTGGTTGTACGAGCACGCCGCCACGACACATTCCTGGACGCGGGGCATCTCCACTGCTGCGGTCATGGTGACCTCCTATAGAGTCGTGCCCCGATTTTAGGCTTTTGTGGGTTTTGCCGAGCCTGCTTCAGCCCACTCCGAGCACCTCGGACAGCGGGGCCGGCTCGAGGCCGCGCTCGGCCAGCCCGGCCAGGATGTGCGGCAGCGCCTCGTCCGTCATCGGCGCGTTCGCCTCCGTCACGTGCAGGACGATCACCGATCCCGGACGCACCCCGTCCAGCGCGGCATGCACCACCGGCCGCCAGGACTTCGCGAACGGGTCGCCGCTGACCACGTCGCCGTCGACCACCGTCACCCCCAGCGGCGCCAGCGCGGCCAGCGCCTTCCGGTCGTGGCACAGCCCGGGGAAGCGGAAGTACCGGGTCTGCCGCCCCCCGTACGCGGCCACCACGTCGAACGTACGGGCCACGTCGGCCGTCATCTCCCGCTCCGCGATACGGGGCAGGCCGTAGCAGTCCGGGGTGAAGGCCAGGTGCCCATACGTGTGGTTGGCCAGCTCGAAGCGCGGGTTCGCGGCGAGTCGACGGGTCACGTCCGGGTACTGCTCCACCCACTTGCCGGTGAGGAAGAAGGTGGCCGGCACCCGCTCCCGCTCCAGCAGGTCGATGATCTTCAGGTTCGCGTACGACCGCACCGCGCCGCTGCGCAGCTGGTACCGCATCCCGTCCGTCATGTCGGCGTCGAAGGTGAGCGCCACCTTGTTCCCCGTACGCGGTCCGTGGTCGACGACGGGTGGCCTGGTCCCGACCGGGGTCGCGCCGGGGACCGTCGCCGCAGGCGCGGCGGGGGCCGTGGTTTCCGGGGTGGCCGGGGCCACCGTCACCGCGGGCGCGGCGGGGGCCGTGGTCTCCGGGGCGGCCGCGGCGCGATCGGTTGCCGCGATGCGGACGATGCCGGCGTCGGCCGGCGCGCGCAGCGGGTTTGGGAGGACGAGGAGAGCCGCGGCGGCGACGACGGCGGTGAGGGTCGCGACGAGCGGAACGCGGGGGATCTTCACGTGCACCGGGAGATGATGTCAGCGCCTGACATTTCCTGCGTGCCCGCTGTCGAGCGTGCTACCTGAACCGGCTGCGCGCGGGGACCCCGTCGGGTTGGTCGCGCGGCCTTGTCCTGGCTGCTTGCGCGGGCCGTGTCCGGTTGATTCCACGGCCTTGTCCCGGCTGCTTGCGCGGGCTCTGTCCCGGCTGGTTGCGCCTGCCTCATCCCGGCTGGCAGTGCCCGGTGGGTCCCCGCTCATCCCGACATCGGGTGCCGCGAGCCGGGCGACGCAGACCGAGCGACGCAGACCGAGCGATGCGGACCGGGCGATGCGGACCGGGCGATACGACCGCGGTGCCGCGACCCGGTCGACGCGCCCCGGACGGCCCGTTCAAGCCGGCCGTGCAGAGGGCCGGTCGCCGCAACGGGAGCACTCACCCTGCCTGCCGCCGTGAAGCGAGCATTGGTGATCAGGACGCCATGGACCTTAACGGGCGGCTTTAACGTCCATGGCGTCCTGATCACCAGTGGGTGGACCGGTGTTCTTGGCTTGCTCGGGTGTGGCGAGGCGGGCAATTCGGGCGGGGTGCGGCGGTCGGCACCTGTTTCCTGGCTGCACGGGTGTCCGGGCTTGTCGCCAAGGTCCGGTCGGAGGCCGCGTCGGGCATCACCTGACGCCCCGTCCCAAATGTTTTGTCCGGTTTGTGGATGCGACCGGAGGCATTTCGGGGGCGGAATCGTGGCTGCGGCGGGGTCGTTACACCGTGCGTACGACCGAGCAAGGCCGCCGTCGCGGGAGGCTGAACCAAGCCGCCATTCTCTCGCCGCCCGCGCCCTCGGAGAACGCCATGACGACCTGGCCACCGCCCGAGTGAGCGAGGCCAACCCGCCCGATCGAGGGCAACCCTTCCCGTGGGGTGCGGGCCAACCAAGACCGAGTGCGGGCCAGTCCGAGTGAGCCGGGCCACGTTGTCCGACGGGCTGGCGGGCCTGGGGCCCGGAATGATGGCGGGCCGGCGGTGGTTACACATGGTCACGGCCCGCGTAAGGGCACCCGCAACGCGAAGCGTGAGGGCGTCCCCGCCCCGCGAGACAGCCTCGACCTCCACTGGTCAGCAGGCGGGCGCGGCCGATCTGATCTTCCTCCGGACGAGTTGCCGGAGATCTCCTGGTTCCTGAGTTGAGCCGAGTTCGTGAGCGCCGGACGGTGCTTGCACCCGCGTGAGCCGATCCCCCTCGGTGCGGGTGCCGACCCCCGAATGGAGCGTTTCCGATGAACACGATCATGCGTAAGAGCGTTCTTGGTATCGCTGGCCTGGCGGTCGCCGGTGGTCTGGCTGCCGGTCCGCTGAACCACGCCAATTCCGGTGTCGAGGTCGAGGCGGGCTCGCCGATCACGGCGGCTGCGGTGCAGGCCGACAAGCCGGACATGGGCAAGCTGGTGCCGCATGGCGTGCAGGGCGCCCAGTCGCACGTTGACCTGTCGGACGAGCAGGTCGCGAACGTGAAGGCCATCATCGCGGCGACGAAGAAGGCCGGCATGGACGAGCGTGCCGCCGTGGTGTCGATCGCCACCGCCCTGCAGGAGTCGAAGTTGGCGAACCTGGGTCATCTGGGTGACCGCAACGACCATGACTCGCAGGGCCTGTTCCAGCAGCGTCCGTCCAGTGGGTGGGGCACGGTGGAGCAGATCACCGACCCGGAGTACTCGACGATGGCGTTTCTGAAGGGTCTGAAGCAGGTCGACGGGTGGCAGGACATGCCGCTGACGAAGGCCGCGCAGACGGTGCAGGTGTCGGCGTACCCGGACCATTACGCCCAGTGGGAGCAGCAGGCCGCTGACCTGGTGGCCGAGCACTGGAACAGCTGACAACAGCAACTGAACGTCGCTCTGGCCGGCACCCCGAGGTGGGGTGCCGGCCAGACGCATGTCCGGGGCCGGGGCGGGCGTTGTTCGGCGGGCCGTGGTCAGTTCGCCGACCCCAGCCGGCGGTGCCGGGCACGTCGGGCAGCGGCGCGTGCCGGGTGGACACCAGCAACGCGCCACCGGCAGACGGGAGGCGGTCGGGGCGTACGACGATCAGACGCGGAAGCCGGCGGCCCGCGCCGCCTGACGCTCCCGGCGGCGGTCGGAGCGGCGGCGCACGAACCAGAAGACGAAGACGACCAGCCCGAGCAGGAACGCCAGCACCAGCACCGGCAGCAGGATCGCCACCACCGACATGGCCACGCTGGTGGCGTCCTCGGCGGTGCTGGCCACGGGTGCGCCGACGCCGGCCGTGGTCGCGTTGATGACCGGTCGGGCGGCGGACTTCAACAGGTGTACGCCGAGGGCGATCACCACCCCGGCCACCACGGGGACCCACTGGCTGGACGAGAAGAAGGTGTCAGGGTCACTGACCGTCACCGTCTCCGAGGACGAGCCCGCGCCGAACGCCAGGCCGCCGGCTGTCGGCCGGACCACGGTCTGCACGACGTCGTTGACGTGGTCGACCACCGGGACCTTGTCGGCGACGACCTCGACGACCAGCAGCACCGCCAGGATCGCGATCACCCAGCCGTTGCCCAACCACTGCCAGCCTCCGGGCAGGTCGATCAGGCTGGTGTAGCGGGCCAGGAGACCCATGGTGAGCAGGGGGATGTACGCGTTCAGCCCCGCCGAGGCGGCGAGACCGGTACCGGTGAGAACTTCGAGCACCATCTCAGCATCGCACCGGCGCGCCAGTGCCGCTCGGTGGCGCGGACCGGGGTCTCGGCTACCCTCGTCGGGTGCGGTTGGTCATTGCGAAGTGCTCGGTGGACTACGTCGGACGGCTCTCGGCCCACCTGCCGCCGGCCACCCGGTTGCTCATGGTGAAGGCGGACGGGTCGGTGTCGATCCACGCCGACGACCGGGCGTACAAGCCGTTGAACTGGATGAGCCCGCCCTGCCGGTTGGAGGAGGCCCCCGGCGTCTGGCGGGTCGTCAACAAGGCGGGGGAGGAACTGCGGATCACCCTGGAGGAGATCTTCCAGGACACCTCGTACGAGCTGGGTGTCGATCCGGGCCTGCGCAAGGACGGCGTGGAGGCGCACCTCCAGGAGCTGCTGGCGGCCAACCCGGAAACGCTCGGCGAGGGGTTCACGCTGGTCCGCCGTGAGTACATGACGGCGATCGGCCCGGTCGACCTGCTCTGTCGGGACGCCAACCAGGGCGCCGTGGCTGTGGAGGTGAAGCGGCGCGGCGAGATCGACGGCGTGGAGCAGCTCACCCGGTACCTGGAGCTGATGAACCGCGACCCGCTGCTCGCGCCGGTCGCCGGGGTCTTCGCGGCACAGGAGATCAAGCCGCAGGCCCGGGTGCTCGCCACGGACCGGGGCATCCGCTGCGTCGTCGTCAACTACGACAAGCTGCGCGGCATCGAGCGCGACGAGCTCACCCTGTTCTGACTGTGAGGCTGGCCGGGTCGGACCGCCCTCGCGGCGTTGCGGCGGACGCTGGAGGCCGGGCCCGCCGCAGCGTCAACGGGGCGGCTCCGGCGGGCCGTCCGCGCGGACGGCGATCAGCGACTTGGGCAGGCCGGCCACCCGCTCGACGAGGATGCGTGAGTCGGGGAAGTAGTGCCGCATCTGCGAGCGGTCCAGCAGCTCCGTCCAGAGCACCTGGTGGATGGCGGCCTCGTGGCTGCGGGTCGGCTTGTGCCCGAGCGGCCAGCGGCGGGCGAACGCGGTCCGCAGCCGCACGGGGAGGAACTGCATGCCCGGCGCGATCCAGTGCGGCTCGATGGGGAAGTAGCGGTAGGGCGTCTGTACCCAGTGCCGGTCGCCGAGGTTGCGCACGGCGTCAGCGAAGCGCAGCCGCCGCTCGTGCCCGCCGACGTGCTCCAGCACCGAGTTGGAGAAGACCAGGTCGTAGCGGCGCCCGGTGATCCGGGCCGGTAGGTCGCAGGCGTCGGCCCGGTCGACCTCCGCCCACTCCGGGACGTCCGTGGGCGGTCGCTCCAGGTTGACCACGTGTACGCGCGCCGGCCGCACGTCGGCCCGGGTCCAGGTGCCGAGCCGGCCACCCAGGTCGATGACGTGCATCTTCTCCAGGTCAGGGAACGTCCGGACCAGCCAGTCGGCGCGGCGACGCCGCTGCCGGGCACTCCACGACCGGTCACTGTCGACGAGGTGGAAGCGCAATCGATGGGGGCGCATTTAACGCAATGTACCGCTCCCACCACGTTGGACACATGTGAGGGTCTTCATGATCGGTTATCCGACAGTCACCTGCCGTACATGACCTTGATGGCCTTGACGAGTCGTGCGACGTCGGCCGGCGTCCGCTCGAAGGTCGTCGAGGGCAGCAGCGACCGGGCCCGCCGCCGGGTGATGGCCTTGGCGCGGCTGAACTCGCGCAGCCCGTCCTCGCCGTGGATGCGCCCGAAGCCGGAGTCGCCGACGCCGCCGAACGGCAGGGTGGACATCCCGGCGAAGGTCAGCGCCGAGTTCACCGACGCCATGCCCGAGCGCAGTCGCCGGGCGATCGCCACCGCGCGCCGCCGGCCGAAGACCGAACCCCCCAGGCCGTACGACAGGGCGTTGGCGCGGGCGACGGCCTCGTCGGCGTCGCGGACCCGGTTGATGGTCAGCGTCGGCCCGAACGTCTCCTCGCGTACGGCGGCGGAGTCCTCCGGGACGTCCACCAGCACGGTCGGCCGCACGTACGGCGGCTGCACCGCGTCCGCGCCGCCGAGCACGGCCCGGCCGCCCCGGGCCAGCGCGTCGTCGATGTGCCGGCGGATCACGTCGACCTGGCTCGGCATGGTGATCGGGCCGATGTCCGCGTCGTCCGCGCCGACGGTCAACCGGCCGGCCCGCTCGACGACCTTGCCGACGAAGGCGTCGAAGACCGGCTCGACCGCGTAGACCCGTTCGATGCCGATGCAGGTCTGGCCGGCGTTGGTCAGCGCGCCCCAGACGCACGCCTCGGCGGCGGCGTCCAGGTCTGCGTCGGCGTCGACGATCATCGCGTCCTTGCCGCCCGCCTCCAGCAGCACCGGCGTCAGCGACTCGGCGCAGGCCGCCATCACCTTCCGGGCGGTGGCCGACGAGCCGGTGAAGGCCACCTTGTCCACTCCCGAGCGGCAGAGCGCCGCCCCCACGTCGCCGAGCCCGTGCACCGCGGTGAACACCGGCTGCTCCGGCACCACCTCGGCGAACGTGTCGACCAGCCACTGCCCGACGACGGGGGTGTACTCGCTGGGCTTCAGCACCACCGCGTTCCCCGCCGCCAGCGCGTACGCGGCGGAGCCGATCGGGGTGAAGACGGGGTAGTTCCACGGGCCGATCACGCCGACGACGCCGTACGGCTGGTATTCGAGGTGGGCGGAGAACTCGGCCAGGACGAGCCGTGAGCGGACCCGGCGGGGGCCCAGCACGCGGCCGGCGTTGCGGGCCGCCCAGTCGACGTGCTCGACGGCGCTGACGAGTTCGACGACGGCGTCGGCGATCGGCTTGCCGCCCTCGACGTGCACCAGTTCGGCGATCTCCTCGATCCGCCGGGCGAGGAGGCTGCGCCAGCGCAGCAGCCGCTCCCTGCGCCCGCCGAAGCCGAGCCCGGCCCACCACTCGCCGGCCGCTCGGGCCCGCTCGACGGCCCGCCCGACGTCCTCGGCGGTGGCGACCGGCAGGCGTCCGGCCTCCGCGCCGGTCGCCGGGCTCGTCGACACCAGCCGACCGTCCTCGATGATCGGGGTACCCGGGACACGCACAGCCGTCATGGCGGAAGTCTAGACCTGAGAATTACTCGCCGGTAGGGCCGCGACGGCAGGGTCCCGCCGGTCGGACCGGCCGCGGAACGGCGGAACGGGGTGGACGGCGGTCGGCCGGACTTGTGATGATTCTTCCGCCGGAGGGCGCCGAATCGCCGAACGCGAGGTGTCCGGCCGGGGACGCGGAGGTGACCATGCGGCGGTGGAGGCGACTACCGTGTGGTGGCAGGCTGACGCGCGGGGTGACCGCGCGGGGTGGAGGCTGACATTCCATGGAGGAACATCCGGAACTGAGACCGTTGTTGACGGTGGCCGGTGGGGCGATGCGGGGGCTGAGCGTCCGGGTGGGCCCTGAGCGGCAGGTCATCGGCCGGGGGTCGACCGCGGACATCGTGGTGCACGACGCCCACCTGAGCCGCCGGCACGCCGAGGTCTGGCTGACGGGCGAGGGGGCGGCCCTGGCGGATCTGGGTTCCACCAACGGCACCTGGCTGAACGACCGGCGGATCACCGGCGTGGAGCGGCTGGCCGACGGGGACGTGATCCGGCTCGGCCGCACCGAGCTGCGCGTCTTCGACCCGGGCGTGGCGCGGACCGACCCGGTGGGCTTCAGCTTCGGCGAGCCGCGCCGGGACCGCCGCCCGACCCTGCCGCTGCCGATCGCGGCGCAGGCCGCACCGGCCGTCGACGCGGTGTCGCCGGTGGCGCTTCCGGCGGCGGTGTCCGCGCCGTCCTGACCGGCGCCGACGGCGGATGCCGGCGCACACCTCCGGGCCGGTGAAGGTGGCGGGCCGGCCCATGGACGCGTCCGGCGCCCCCGTGGCAGCATCCGGCGGATGGAGACCGGACAGCGGCAGGTGTCGGCGAACGGGATCACCCAGGCGGTACGGGTGGCCGGGCCGCCGGACGGCGTTCCCGTACTGCTGATCCACGGCAACTGCTCGTCGGCGGCCTTCTGGGAGCCGCTCGTGCGGCGACTGCCGGCCACCCTCCGGGTGGTCGCGCCCGACCTGCGCGGCTACGGGCTGACCGACACCGTCCCGGTGGACGCGACCCGGGGGCTGCGCGACTTCGCCGACGACGTCGCCGCGCTGCTCGACGAGCCGTCCCTCTTCGCCCCCGGCGTCCGGCCGGTGGTGGTCGGCCACTCGCTCGGCGGCGGGGTGGCCCTGCGGCTGCTCGTCGACCACCCCGACCGGGTGGGCGCGCTGCTGCTCGCCGCTCCGGTCTCGCCGTACGGCTACGGCGGCACCCGGGACCTGACGGGGACGCCGACCACCCCCGACTTCGCCGGCACCGGCGGCGGCACCGCCAACGGAGAGTTCGTCAGGCGGCTGGCCGCCGGCGACCGGGGCGTGGACAGCCCGGCCAGCCCGCGCGCCGTGCTGCGGGCCACCTACGTGGCGGACCCGGCCTCGCTCGGCGACGACGAGGAGCTGCTGCTGGACAGCCTCCTCTCCACCGCGACCGGTGACGACAACTACCCCGGTACGGCGGTGGCCTCGGCGAACTGGCCCGGCACCGCCCCGGGACGGCGCGGCGTGCTCAACGCCCTCTCCCCGGCGCACTTCCGGATCGCCGACGAACTGGTCGCCGTGGCCGGGAAGCCGCCGGTCACCTGGATCCACGGGGACGCCGACGTGATCGTCTCGGACACCGCGATGATGGACCTGGCCCACCTGGGCTCGCTGGGCGTGGTGCCCGGCTGGCCGGGGGAGGCGGCCTGCCCGGCGCAGCCGATGGTGGCGCAGACCCGGGCGGTGCTGGAGCGTTACGCGGCGGCCGGCGGGGCGTACCGCGAGGTGCTGCTGCCCGGCTGCGGGCACAGCCCGCACCTGGAGCGGCCGGCCGAGTTCGTCGCCGAGCTGCTGAGGTTGACCGACACGGTGGGCTGATCGACACGGTGGGCCGATCGACGGGCGAGCGCGGCCGGCGCGGCGAGCCGACCGGCCGGGAGCCGACCCGCCTCGTCGAACGGCGCGCGCGCAACCCCGCTGGGCTCGTGAAATTTCCCACGGCGCCTCGACAACGCAACGTCACGTGGCAGACTCGCGCGCATAACCTTAATGGTCGTTAACGCGGCTGTGCGGAGCATCGAGGAGGCTGGTCGTGGCGCGTGATTTCACCAGCGTGGGCGTTGTGGGTCTGGGCACCATGGGTGCCGGCATCGTCGAGGTATTCGCGCGCAACGGGGTCGACGTCGTCGCGGTGGAGGTCTCCGAGGACGCGCTGGAACGCGGCCGGGCCATCCTCACCGGGTCGACGGACCGGGCCGTGGCCAAGGGCAAGCTCGCCGAGGCCGACCGGGACGCGCTGCTGAGCCGCGTACGGTTCGCCGTCGGGCTGGACGCGCTGCACGCGGTCGACCTGGTCATCGAGGCGGTGCCCGAGCACCTGGACCTCAAGCAGCGGATCTTCGCCGAGCTGGACCGGGTCTGCAAGCCCGAGGCGATCCTGGCCACCAACACCTCGTCGCTGAGTGTCACCGAGATCTCCGTCGCCACCAGCCGTCCCAACCAGGTGATCGGCATCCACTTCTTCAACCCCGCCCCGGTGATGAAGCTGGTCGAGGTGGTCCGGACGGTGGTCACCTCCGCCGACGTGGTCGCCGACGTGGAGGCGCTCTGCAAGCGGCTCGGCAAGGTCGACGTCACCATCAGCGACCGGGCCGGCTTCATCGCCAACGCGCTGCTCTTCGGCTACCTCAACCACGCCGTCGGGATGTTCGAGGCGCACTACGCCACCCGCGAGGACATCGACGCGGCCATGAAGCTCGGCTGCGGCCTGCCCATGGGCCCGCTGGCGCTGATGGACTTGATCGGCCTGGACACCGCGTACGAGATCCTCGACACCATGTACCGGCGCGGCGGGCGGGACCGCCGGCACGCCCCGGTGCCGCTGATCAAGCAGATGGTCACCGCCGGGCTGCTCGGCCGCAAGTCCGGCCGGGGCTTCTACACCTACGAGCGGCCGGGCTCCCCGGTCGTCGTACCCGACGAGCAGACGCCGGTGGCGACGGAGGCCGCGCTCGGCGGCGCCGCCGCGATCGCGAAGGTCGGCGTCGTCGGATCCGGGACGATGGCCACCGGCATCATCGAGGTCTTCGCGAAGGCCGGCTACGAGGTCGTCTCGGTGACCCGGGGCGCGGAGAAGTCCGCCAAGGTCTTCGAGGCGGTCAGGACCTCGCTCAACAAGGGCGTGGTGCGCGGCAAGCTCAGCGAGGCCGACCGGGACGCCGCGCTCGGCCGGATCAACTGGTCGGCCACCCTGGACCACCTCGCCGACGTCGACCTCGTCGTCGAGGCCGTGGTCGAGGAGCTGAGCGTCAAGAAGGCCCTCTTCGCCAGCCTCGACGAGATCTGCAAGCCGGGCGTCGTGCTCGCCACCACCACCTCATCGCTGCCGGTGATCGACGTCGCGATGGCCACCCAGCGGCCCGCCGACGTGATCGGGCTGCACTTCTTCAACCCGGCGCCGCTCATGCCGCTGGTCGAGGTCGTGGAGACCATCCGCACCTCGACGGAGACCACCGCCACCGCCCGCGCGGTCTGTGCCGCGCTGGGCAAGACGGGCGTGGTCTGCGGCGACCGGTCCGGCTTCATCGTCAACGCGCTGCTCTTCCCGTACCTCAACGACGCCGTGAAGATGCTGGAGGCGAGCTACTCCACCGCCGACGACATCGACCACGCCATGAAGCTGGGCTGCGGCTACCCGATGGGCCCGTTCGAGCTGCTCGACGTGGTCGGCCTGGACGTCTCGCTGGCCATCCAGCGGGAGCTCTACCTGGAGCTGCGCGAGCCGGGCTTCGCGCCCGCGCCGCTGCTGGAGCACCTCGTCACGGCCGGCTACCTGGGGCGCAAGAGCGGCCGGGGCTTCCGCGACCACACCCGTCGCTGACCCGGTCAACACCGCCCGCCGGTGACGGCGTCTGCATGGTGTGACCTTCGAGGAGTACGTCGGCAGCCGAGGCCCCGCCCTGATGCGGCTGGCCCGGCTGCTGACGGGCGACGAGCACCGGGCCGAGGACCTCACCCAGGACGTCCTGACCCGCGCGTACGTGCACTGGCGGCGGATCGCCCGGGTGGACCGGCCGGACGTGTACGTGCGCCGGATGCTGGTCAACGCCAACAACTCCTGGTGGCGCCGGCGGACGAACCGGGAGCTGGCCACCGCCGACTTCGCGGAACGGCCCCAGCACGGCGACCTCGGCGGCGAGACGGCCGACCGGGACGCCATGTGGCGGCTCATCCTCGGGCTGCCGGACCGCCAGCGGGCGGTGCTCGTGCTGCGCTACTACGAGGACCTCGACGACGCGACCATCGCCCAGATCCTCGGCTGCTCGCCGGTCACCGTCCGCACCCATGCCATGCGGGCGCTCAACAACCTCCGGGAGCGCCACGGCGTCCCGGCGACGAACGGGAGCCGGCCGTGACCGACCTCGACGAACGGATCGTACGGACGCTGCGGGAACGCGCCGAGGGGACGGTCGACACCGACCGGCTCACCTCCCGTGCCGTCGCCGGGGGACGGGTCCGTCGCCGTCGCCGTCGGGCCGGCGCGGGCCTCGCGCTGGGCGTGGCGGCGGTGCTCGGGTTCACCGTCGCCACCGGCGTGGGCCTGCCGGAGCGGGTACGCCCGCCGGACGCCGCCGCGCCGGACGCCGCCACCGCCGCGCCGCCCCGGCTGGAGAACGTCCCCGGCGCGGCCGCCCGGCCCGACCTGGTCGGCACGGATCCGCAGGTACTGCACTTCGGGTTCGACCCGGCCCGCGCCCGCTACCGGGGCTGGCACGTCGGGTTCGGCGTGGAGAGCATCCGCGTCGAGGTCGGCGGTGGCCGGCCGGTGAGCGTCGCGCTGGCCCGTTCCGCCGACGCGCTGTGGGAGTACGCGGTCGAAGGGCTGCCGCCGGGGGCCACCGGGATGACGGGCGGGACGGTCTTCGATGGCACCGATCGCCTGCACCGGGAGGGCGGCACTTCCATCTGGATCCGGCTCTGGCAACCGGCCCCCGGCCTGTACGCCCGGGCCGCCGTGTCCGCCGTGACCGCCGAGGAGATCGAGGTGGCGGTCGGCGCCCTCCGGTTGGGTGAGGCGCGCCGCTGCGTCGCGCCGGTGCGGCTCACCACGCTGCCCGCCGGCGCCCGGCTGGACCAGTGCACCGTCGATGCGGGGTCCTTCCCCGCCACGTTGCACATGTCGCTGGTGGTGAACGGGCCCGGGGAAGCGGAGACGCGTGTCGCGTTCGACTACGCGCGCTCGATGGTCACCGGCCGTACGGCGGGCAACCGGACGATCGGGGGTCGGGCCGCCTACCTCTACCCGCGGGGCGACCAGTTGGAGCTGCTCGGCATCCCTAAGGCCCACCTGATCGTCGATTTCAGCTGGTCGCACGGGGACTTCACCGAGGCGGACGCCGCCGTCCTGCTGGGCGGGGCGCAGGTCGCCACCGATCCCGGTGACCCGCAGACCTGGGGCTGACCAGCGGCGGGGCCGGCCCGCCCACCCCGGGCCGGTCCCGCCGCCGGCCCGTACGCTTGGCAAGCGTGAGCCCCCGTCGCAACCGACCCCGCCGCGATGACGCCGCGCACCTCGACTCCGACCGGGCCCGGCAGGGCGTCGCCTCGGTGCAGCAGTGGCGCGACGGCGACTGGCAGGTACGCGGCATCAGCGGCGGCGCGTCCACCAAGACGTACCGCTGTCCCGGCTGTGACCAGGAGATCCGGCCCGGGGTGGCGCACCTGGTGGCGTGGCCGGCGGACGGGCGGGGCGACCTGACCGACCGGCGGCACTGGCACAGCGGGTGCTGGCGTGCCCGCGACCGGCGTGGGCCGGTCGTCCAGCGTGGTCGCGGTGCTCCCCGCTACGGCTGAGCGATCTGGATCACGCTGTTTCCGCCCCGCCCGGCGGTTCCCGGCCGCACCGGCGAGACTGGTGGGGTGAGCACACCGATCCGCGCGTCCTCCATCCTGCCCGGGCACCGCGAGGACATCGAGCTGCACACCGCTGACGGTCTGCGGCTGGTCGGCGAGTTGGCCCGGCCGCTGGACCGGGAGCCAGTGGGCACCCTCGTCTGCCTGCACCCGCTGCCGACGCACGGCGGGATGATGGACAGCCACGTGTTCCGCAAGGCGGCGTGGCGGTTGCCGGCCCTGGCCGACCTGGCGGTGCTCCGCTTCAACACCCGGGGGACCAGCAGCGTGCGCGGCACCAGCGAGGGGGCCTTCGACAACGCGGTCGGCGAGCGCTTCGACGTCGCCGCCGCCATCGAGTACGCCGAGTTCCACGAGCTGCCGAACGTCTGGCTGCTCGGCTGGTCGTTCGGCACGGACCTCACCCTCAAGTACGGCTGCGACCCGGCCGTCGTCGGGGCGATCCTGCTCTCCCCGCCGCTGCGTTTCTCCGCCCCGGCCGACCTGGAGCACTGGACGGAGTCCGGCAAGCCGCTGACCGCGCTGGTGCCCGAGTTCGACGACTACCTGCGCCCCGACGAGGCCCGGGAGCGCTTCGCGGCGGTGCCGCAGGCCGAGGTGGTCGGGGTGCCCGGGGCGAAGCACCTCTGGGTCGGCGACGCCGAGACCGTGCTGGACGAGGTGGTCCGCCGGGTCAACCCGGCCGCCGCCGTGCCGCTGCCGACCACCTGGGACGGCCCGATGGAGACCGGCGACGTCAGCGCGTACGCCGACCGCACGGTGGCCTCCTTCGCGGACCGCCCGGTGCCCGGCCCGCCTGCCGGCCAGGCCGGCTGACCCGCCCTCGGCCTCGCGCTCGCGCCGCGGACCCGCCCTCCGGCCGCGCGCTCCCGTCGCGGGCCCGCCCTCCGCCGCGCGCTCCCGTCGCGGGCCCGGCCGACCCGGTCCACCCGTGGCCGACCCGGTCCATCCGTGGCCGACCGGTCTGGCCGTGGCCGACCCGGTCCATCCGTGGCCGCCCGGTTCACCCGTGGCGGCCCGGTCCACCGGTGGCCGGTCGGGCCGGGCCGGGCGGGGTCAGCGGGACTCCTGCCGGGGCAGGACCACCTCCCGCAGGATGAGCTGGAGCGCGGCCACCGCCGGGATCGCGATCAGCGCGCCCACCACGCCCAGCAGGGAGACCCCGAGCAGGGCGCCCACCAGGGCGGCCACCTCGTTGACCGACACCGACCGGCGCATGATCTTGGGATAGATCAGGTAGTTCTCCACCTGCTGGTAGATCAGGAAGAACACCGCACAGGCGATGCCGACCGGCAGGTCCGTGGCGAAACCGACCAGGCTGACGATCACCGCGCCGAGGGTCGCGCCGATCTGCGGGATCAGGTCCGTCACCGCGACCACCACGGCCAGCGCGAACGGGTACGGCAGCCCGACGATCACCGCGAAGACGAACGTGGACACCCCGGCCAGCACCGCGATGCTGAGCGCGCCGACCATGTACGCGCCGACCTTCGTCAGGATCTCGTCCCCGATCAGCCGTACCCGCTCCCGGCGCGAGCGGGGCACCAGCGAGTAGCCCAGGTCGCGGAGCCGGTCGAAGTAGGCCAGGAAGTAGATGGTCAACACCAGCACGGTCAGCCCCCGGAAGACCGTGCCGAAGATCAGTTGGGCGCCGCCGAGCACCCCGCCGAGGGCCTGACCGACCGTGTCCGCGTTCGCCGCGCTCTGCACCCGCTCCATCAGGTCGTACCGCTCCACCAGGTCGTTGACCGTCTCGTTGCGGCGCAACGCCTCCAGGTAGCTCGGGAGCTGCTCGATGAACTGCCCGCTCTGCGTCACGATCGGCGGCACCAGGGCGAACAGGCCACCGCAGAGGAGTAGCACGACCGTCAGCGCGACCACCGCCACGGCGAGCCCGTGCGGCAGCCCCCAGGACCGCAACCGGACCACCGCGGGGTGCAGGCCGACGGCGAGGAAGAGCGCGATGACCACCAGGACCAGGATGCCGGCCGCGTTGCGCACGCCCAGATAGAGGGCGTACGCGAGCAGCACCCCGGCCGCGCCGGTGAAGCCGACCAGGAAGCTGCTGCGCTTCAGCGGCCGCCCCGGCGTACCGAACCGGCTCGACCCGTTCCCCGTCGGCTCGCCGTCGTCCGCCGTGCCGGTCGTGTCTCTCGTGCTCGTCGTGTCTCTCGTGCCCGTGGTGCCTGTCGTGCCTGTCGTCCTGTCGGCGTGTTCGGGCGCGGTGGCGTGCTCCGGCTTCCGGTTCCTGTCGCCCGGTGCCGGGGCGCGATCGGGCTCCCGGTCGCCGCTCGACGCCATCGGTCCGTCGTCCGCCATCGGACCTCCCTGGATCGATTCCCGCGGGACGGCCCGACCACGGCTCACGTCGGCGAAATCCCACCGGGAGCGTACGCCGCAGGCTTGCCCGCGCCACCCACCCGAGCC
>NZ_WAAS01000083.1:0-24798 GCF_008806585.1 Micromonospora sp. AMSO12t | reverse complement strand
TCCCGGCGCCGCCGCACCCGACGCTGGCGCTCCCGGCGCCGCCGCACCCGACGCTGGCGCTCCCGGCGCCGCCGCACCCGGCGCTGGCGCTCCCGGCGCCGCCACAACCGGCGCCGGCGCTCCTGACGCCGCCGCCGCTTCAAACACCGGCGCTTCCGAGGCTGGCGCTTCCGAGGCCGGCCGGCAGTCGCCCGACGATTCGCGCTGACCCGCGTCCGGCGTCCGCCCCGTGCCGGCATCCCACGCGGGGGCCCGGACGGCGAGCGGCCCTCCGCGCTGCCGACGCGGAGGGCCGCCCTCACCGGGGGATCGGTGCTACCCGAGAGACGTCTGAGGTAGTTGCGACCAGATTAGCCATGAAGGGCGCTAGTTGGGAAGACTGTCCATTTCCCGCGACCTGCGGGCCTCCCGCCGCACCGGCAGGGTCACCAGCAGCAGCAGGCTCAGCAGCACGTACGTGTTGCGCACCAGGAACTCGCCCGGCGAGTCCGTACGCACCGGGGCGATGCCCCAGTCGTGGAAGGTCACCACCCCGTACACGATGAGGGCGGAGGTGCCGACGGCGAGTGCCGCCAGCAGACGTCGCCGACGGGCGCCCTCGCCGGTCGTGGCGTCGGCGCTCAGCGCCGCGTCCGTCAGCACGACCACCGCCGGGATGAACCAGTAGATGTGGTGGGTCCAGGTGATGGGGCTGACCAGCGAGCCGACCAGTCCGGTGAGGGCGAGGCCGGTGAGCGTGTCCCCGGCGCGGGCGGCCCGCGCGGCGCGCCACAGCCCGTACCCGGCGATGGCCGCCACCAGCAGCAGCCAGAGCAGCTGGTGGGGCTTCTCCGGTGCGGTGATGCGGCTGAGCAGGCCGAACAGCGACTGGTTGCCGGTGTAGTCGGTGCGGCCGACCCGGTCGGTCGCCCACAGCTCGTGGGTCCAGAACCGCCACGAGTCGCGCGGCGCGACCGCGGCGGCGAGCAGGGTCGCGGCGGCGGCCGTCGCGCTCGCCACCGCCGCCGCCCGCCACCGCCGGGTGGCCAGCAGGTAGACGATGAAGATGCCCGGGAAGAGCTTGAGCGCCGTCGCCAGCCCGACGCCCACGCCGGCCCACCGGCTCGCCCGGGGTACGGCGAAGAGCAGGTCCGCCAGGATCAGCACGACCAGCAGCATGTTGATCTGACCGAAGGTGATCGTCTCGCGGGTGCTCTCGACGGCCAGCACCAGCAGGACCGCCACGGTGAGGCTGAACACACGGGGCAGCCCGTGCCGGGCGATCACCGGCGCGAGCAGCCACCGGGTCGTGACCACCACCGCCAGTCCCGTCAGGACCGTGAAGATCGCCACGGTGGCGCCCAGCGGCAGCAGCGCGAACGGGCGCAGCAGCAGCGCGCTGAACGGTGGGTAGGTGAAGTAGAGCTCGCCCTGCACCCGGTCGGGCTGCACGTAGTCGTAGAGCGGGTTCCCGGCCGCCCACCAGTCCATCGCGCGCATGTAGATCTTCAGGTCGAAGAAGTCGTGCACCATGCCGGGCAGGTAGAGCGCCGGCAGCACGGCGGCCAGCGCCAGCAGGGTGACGAGCCGACGGACCGTACGGCCACCGGGATCGTCGTCGGTGACGGCGGGCGGTGCGGCGGGTTCGGCTGGCACGGAGGAAACCCTAGCGGTCACCGCGTGCCCCGGTGCGCGGGCGCGCGGCCGGGTGGGCTGCGCGTAGGCTGTCCCGGTGGCTGATCTTCTCGTCTGGATCGACTGTGAGATGACCGGGTTGGACCTCGGCAGGGACAAGCTGATCGAGGTCGCCGCGCTCGTCACGGATCCCGACCTCAACGTGCTCGGGGACGGCGTCGACGTGGTGATCCACGCCGACGAGGCGGCGCTGGAGGCGATGCCCGAGATCGTAACGACGATGCACGCCAAGTCGGGGCTGACCGAGGAGGTCCGGCGCTCGACGGTGACCCTCGCCGAGGCCGAGGACATGGTCCTGGACTACGTGTCCAGCCATGTGAAGGATCCGCGTACGGCACCGTTGTGCGGCAACTCGATCGCCACCGACCGGGGCTTCATCACCCGGGACATGCCCCGCCTCGACGCGCACCTGCACTACCGGATGATCGACGTGTCGTCGATCAAGGAGCTGTGCCGCCGCTGGTACCCGCGGGTGTACTTCGGCCAGCCCCAGAAGGGGCTCGCGCACCGGGCCCTGGCCGACATCCGGGAGAGCATCCGGGAGCTGGAGTACTACCGGCGGACCCTCTTCGTGCCCCTGCCCGGGCCGGACGTGGAGACCGCCAAGGCAATAGCAGCCGGACTCTGAGCCGCCGGGCACAACCCGCTCGGCGGAACCCGCTGGACGCGGCGGGCGGGGGTGGGGCTATTATTGGTCCGCACCCCGCCCGGGGCGATCGACCGGGCGTGGATCCATCGGGTGTGAACGGCATGGTGGCTGTAGCTCAGTTGGCAGAGCACCGGGTTGTGGTCCCGGTTGTCGTGGGTTCAATTCCCATCAGTCACCCGGTGACCGAAGGCCCCCTCCTCGCGGAGGGGGCCTTCGGCGTTTCCGGCTCAGGCGGTCGGGGTGGCCGTGGGCGCGCCGCTCTGCTCCGGGGTGGCCTCGGTCGGCGGCTCGTACGGCAGGGCGCTGCCCTTGACGTACTGCTCCCAGCTCATGTTCCAGTCGGTCCAGCCGTTGCCGTTCTGGAGCTTGCGCTCGGTGCCCTTGACGGTGATCGGGTCGCCGACGCGGGTGTTGGCGAACAGCCAGGCGCCGTTGGCCATCGAGACGTTCACGCAGCCGTGCGAGACGTTCACCCGGCCCTGCTGCCCCTCCGACCAGGGCGCGGCGTGGATGAACTCGCCGCCCCAGGTCAGCCGCTGGGCGTAGTCGATCTTGGTGCGGTAGCCCTCCTCGGGGCCCAGCTCCTCGAAGGTGTCAAAGACCGTCTTGCGCAGCTTCTCGATGACCACCATCGTGCCGCTGGAGGACGGGGTGCTCTTCTTGCCGAGGCTGACCGGGATGGTCTTGATCACGGAGCCGTCCTTCGTGACGGTCATCCGCTTGGTCTTGTTGTCCACCGTCATGACCACCGCCGGGCCGACCTTGATGCCGACGCTGAGGTCCGCCCGGCCGTACCAGCCGCCGCCCAGCGGCAGGCCGCCAGCCTGGACCCGGTAGGAGACCGTGCTGTTCGTCTTCCAGAACTCCTTCGGGCGGTAGCGGATCTCGGTCGGGCTGACCCAGTGCCAGATGCCCTCCTGCGCCGGTACGGAGGTGACCGTCATCCGGCTCTGCACGTCGTCGCGGTAGTCCTCCGGGACGGCCCGGCTGAACTTCACGATCAGCGGCATGCCGACGCCGACGACCTGGTCGTCACCCAGGAAGCTGCTGATCCGGACCTGCTTGCCGGGCTTCGCCATGGTGGTGAAGGTGCTGGTCGCCGTCGCCGGTCGGCCGTCGTCGCCGGTCGCGGTCACCGTCGCGGTGTACGTCTCGCCGTACTTCAGCGCGCCGGCGGGCAGCCAACTCTTGCCGTCGGTTGCCAGCTCGCCCTCGACGGCCCCACCGGCGGAGTCCTTCAGCTCGACGCTGGTCTGCTCCGCCTCCGTCGCCGTGAAGGTGATGCCGGTGGACGCGGGTACGTCCTTCGCGTCGGCCTTGGGTTCGACGATGGTGGCCGCAGCCTTCGGCGCGGCGGGCTGGTCGTCGCCGTTCTGCCAGCCGCCCGAGGGCTTGCCCCCGCCGCCGTCGGTGCAGGCGGAGGCCAGCGCGAGCGTCACGGCGAGCACCGCCGCCGCGAATCCACGGCGTCGTCGACCCCGCCGGTCGTCCCCGTGCCGGATCAGCTGGTCCTGGACAGCTCGCATGATTCCCTCACAGTCGTGGTCCCCGGTTGCCCATCGTCCCTCACTGACGCACCGGGGCAGGTACCCGTTCCGCAAGGTGAACCGAAACACGCGGTACGAGATGTCCGAATGTTGATAAGATCCGAGGCTTTACCGAGGCTCGCTCGCCTCTCCCGGCCCGCCGTAGTACGTGCCGGCAGCGGGCTCCCGGGGCGTCGCCGGCGTCGCGGGCCCGGAACGGCGGCGCGGCAGGGCCACGAAGACGGCGACCGGCCCGCGGGTGCGGGCCGGTCGCCGGATCGTCGGTGGGCGTGCCTCAGAAGGCCGATCCCTCGCCGGCCTCCGGCACCGGCACCGCGCTGCCCTTGACGAACTCGGACCAGCTCTGGCTCCACGCCGTCCAGCCGTTGCCCGGCGTCAGCTTGCGCTCGGTGCCCTTGATGGTGATCGGGTCGCCCACCTTGGTCTTCCCGAACAGCCAGCGGGCGTTCGCCATGGAGACGTTGACGCAGCCGTGCGAGACGTTCTGCCGGCCCTGCACGTGCTCCGACCAGGGCGCCGCGTGGATGTACTCGCCGCCCCAGGTGAGCCGCTGGGCGAAGTCGATCTCCGTCACGTAGCGGTTCGCCGGGTCCGGATCGTCGCGGGTGTCGAAGACCGTGGACTCCTTCTTCTCCATCACGACCATCGTGCCGCTGGAGGAGGGGGTCTTCTTCTTGCCCAGGCTCACCGGCAGGGTGCGGACCACCTGGCCGTCCTCGTACACCGTCATCTTCTTGGTGGCGTTGTCCACCTGCATCTCGAACGCCCGGCCGATCTTGGCGGTCGCCGCGCGGTCGACGTTGCCGTAGCGGCCGTTGCTCAGCGGGATGCCGGCCAGTGCGATCCGCACGGTGAGCGTGGTGCCGGCCTTCCAGTACTCCGGCGCGCGGTAGTAGGCCTGGGTGCCGTTCTCCACCCAGTGCCAGGCGCCCGGCTGCGGCGGATCGGTCTGCACGAACATGCGCTTCTGCACCGCCGCCCGGTCCTTCTTCGGGATCCCCGGGTGGAACTCGGTGACCACCGGCATCGCCACGCCGTAGGTCTTGTCGTCGAAGAGGTAGAGGCCGGAGCTGATCACCGACTTGGGCTTCGCCATCGTCGTGAAGGTGCTCTTGCCCTGGCTGGTCGTCCCGTCGGAGCCGGTGGCGGTGACCGTGGCCGTGTAACGGGTGCCGTACTTCAGCGGCTTCGACGGCACCCAGGACGAGCCGTCGGCGCGCAGGCGCCCCTCGACCTGGCCGCCGTTGGCGGCGGCCAGCGTGACGCTGGACACCTTCCCGCCGCCGGGCACCTCAGCGCTGATCTCGGAGCTGACCGGCCGGTTCTTCCCCCCGTCGGCCGGGCTCACCGTCAGCGGCGGACCGCTCGGCGCGGCCGGGGTGCCCGGCTCGGCCGCCGTGCCCGCCGCACCCGGGGTGGCGGACGTGGCCGGCGCGGTGCCGCCGACGAACTCCGCCTGCTTCTTCTGCTCCGCGCCGCAGCCCGTCAGAGCCAGCGACGCCACCAGGCCGAGGGCGCCCACCATCGCCCCGGCCCGCGCGAACATGCCCATCCCCACCTCTGTTCTCGCGTACCTGGCGCACATCGTGCCGCATGGTCGCCGCTTGTCCGCCCCCTGTCCTCGTCCGCCCGGCCGTTTCGTCCACGAATGCCCGGTAAGCTCGGCCGAAGGGGGGAGCCGGGGATCGGATTGGAACCCCCCTCGGGAGGCATGCTAATCTTCTCCCCGTTGCCAACGAGCGCCGCTAGCTCAACTGGCAGAGCAGCGGACTCTTAATCCGCGGGTTCGGGGTTCGAGTCCCTGGCGGCGCACAGGTGATCAATGCTCTGGCCTGGTGGTTCTTCACCAGGCCAGAGCCTTTTTCATGTCCCTGGCGATGGCTGGGTGCTCGGTGGGTGATCGGGAGCGGTGGGACCGTTCCGGCCGGCGGTGGACGCGGTGCGGTGGTCACGGACGCGTGCTCTGATGTGGCCGCAGTCCGCGTGTGGTTCTCGCCGGGCGGGCTACCGTAGCGCGTCGATGGCGCGGGACTGCTGGTGTCACCCTCGGTGACGACCGTGATGGTGGCTCCGATGCGGCGGTGAGCCTCCACCGGGCCGGCGAGGCCGCTGTATGGCGGGTGGTGCGAGGCGGGCAGTCTGGCCTCAAAGATCAACTCGCCGCGGTCCGGTTTGCCTCCATCGTTACCTTTGCCCTCAGCTCTTCGGCCGGTTCTCTGAACAGTGATCTCCAAAATCGCCCCCAAAACCCCGGTTTGGAGACGAGGGATGCTTGCAGAGCCCGCCAGTGCTTCGCCCGATGCTCCGGAAGAGGCTCGTCCTGGGCCTCGGTGATCTCGGTTGCGCTGCTCCGAGGCGGTTCCTCTGACCACCCTCCGTTACCGGTCGGCGAAACTGGCTGTCCGGCTGTCGGTGTCTGGGGGGATCATCACAGGATGGGTGACGACGCGGCCTTGCGGCGGTTGTCGCCGCGGCGGTGGCGGATCTTGTCGTTCCTGGCGCAGCATGCTCTGGCGTCGACGATGGATGTGGCCCTGGTCTGTGACGTGTCGCGGCTGACGGCTCACCGGGACCTGGTCTGGTTGCACGAGGCGGGGCTGGTGAGCCGGCAGCGCTCGGAGGAGGACCGTACCCACACCTGGTGGTACAAGCCGACCGGCGAGGGGACCGAGCGGCTCCGCCGTGATTTGGCGGCCTCGGGGCGGTCGGTGCCTCTGCAACTGGGCCGGCGGCACCCGAGCGCGTCGGACGATCTGCTGTTCCTGCCGCTGGTCGAGGTGGCGCGGCGGAATCCGGGGCGGTGTGAGCTGTTCCAGTGGCTGGCGACGATGGACACCTCGGCGTGGCTGCGCCAGCGCGACCTGGCGTACCTGCGCGCCGACGGCTATGGCGTCTGGCTTGAGGACGGACGGTGCCTACGGTTTCTGGTGCACGTCGACCGTGGCCCGGTAGGCGAGGTAGTCGCCGAACACGAGAAGCGGACGTACGGGCTGGGCGGGCTGCTGGCCGGCTACCGGCGTACCGATCCGGTGGTGCCGGTCGGGGCCGTGTTGGTCGTCGCCCAAGACGCCGAACGAGAGGAGCAGTTGCTGGCCGGCCTGGTCCGCGAGCCGCTGCGGGCGCCCATCGCCACGACCAACAGGAACATGTTGTATCGGCACTGGCCGAATGAGCAGCTTTGGCGGGTACCGGGCGAGGACGAGCACCGCAGCCGACTGATCGAGATCGCCGGCTGAAATCGAAGGGCGGTCCGACGTCGACCAGCATGAGTCGATCCGAGGAGACTCGGAGTGGCGTCAGGTGGCGGCGACTCGTCGGACGCGCTCATCTGTCGAGAAGAGGGCAACCGATCATGCCAAAGCCGGGAGCAGCGCGCCCGATCCAAACCCGCAAGCTGCTGCGATAGGTGTCGTCCCGCGTCGGCCGCGAAACGTATCGCTCGCCTGACGCACCGAATATGCCCGCGAGCGCCAGTGGCGCCCGTATTGCGCACGCATCCAGCAGTTGGCGTTAGGGGTGATCGATCACCGAGTGCCTGGTAACAGCAAGTGCAAGGGGTTGAACCGCTTCGTGTAGGATTTCGCTGTGACGCAGATCGTGTAGCGTCGAAAGGGGTGAGGTATTGCGGCCAGCAACCGTGACAGAGTCAGTGGTGGCCATAGCCGACCCCCTCCTTTCCGAAATTGAGCGCCGCATAGCGATTACGCCGACCGAGCAAGCCGAAGCCCAAAGGCGGCTGGATTATTTGGTTTCAACCCTGGCTGAAGAATTCGAAGGGGAGGTGTATGTCAATGGCAGCATAATACACGGTGACGGAATCACGCCCTTGAACGATATTGATCTAGGCGTGATTTTCGGTGAGCCGACAGCATCGCGCGAGAGATTTGGAAGCCCAGCGAGCCTGGTCGGCGCCATTAGTCGAGAGATCGAAGTTCGGGCGCGGTCCCGCGGACTTCATATAGCGACAAGCCTACTAGCTCAAAAGCGTGCAATCGTCATAACGTTCGGCGAACACGAGGGCGCCGCGAGCCACAATTTCACCGCCGATGTCATAGTGGCTCTCGAATATCCAGATGGACCGGGCATCTTGGTTCCGAATCTTCAATCTGAGAGCTGGGACCGCTCGGATCCGATGGCTCACACAGAGATGATTCTGCAGGCCAACCGCGTAACCGGATTTGCGTTCAACAAAATCGTGAGGCTTGTCAAGCACTGGAATCGCGCAACGGGAAAGCCTCTGTCGTCATGGAATATAAAGGCATTAGCTCTAGGCTGTATCACTCATCCACTATCACTCACTCAAGGAGTGCAAGTCTTCTTCGGTCACGCGGTGGAGTCGCTAGAGAAAGGATTAACGCCAGATCCTGCGGGAGTGGCACTTCCTGCCAACCTTGAGCTTCCGCGACCTCAAGTCATGTCTCGCCTTCACGATGCGCATGACCGTGTGAACGCCGCCATCTTATGCGCGACACGGGACGATGTCTCAGGATGGCGTGAGTTGATTGAAGAGGTTTTCCCAATTCCAGAACCGGCCCCATAGCCCACTAGACGTTGAGGCAGTGGAAAGTGTGCACGACTTCGTCAGACGCTCGGCCGGCGTATCGACGCTGGGCGCAGCTTAAGGTGCTTGAAGGTAGATCATGACTCGACGGCGCAAGGTAGGCACGCGTCCTCAGCTCAAGGAGACCGAGAAGAGGCGCGTCTGGGTTCGCTCTGGCGGGAGATGCGCTATCTGCAATAGGGACCTCCTGGACGGGAACTTAACCTCGGAACCGGTGTCGCTTGGAGAATTGGCTCACATTGTAGGTCAGAAGAACTCGCCGGAGTCGCCTCGAGGGCTTGCTCCCTATTCCGTCTCGAAGCGCGACCTAGCGGAGAACATACTGCTCGCTTGTGGCGACTGCCACGCGGAGATAGATGACCCAATTTCTATCGACTTGTTCACCGTGGAGAAGCTTCGACAGGCTAAACGCAACCACGAGGAACGCATCAAGCACGTGACCGGTCTCGGGTACGACCGAAGAACTGTCGTTCTGCGAATGGTTGGCATGCTTCGAGGGCGGCCTTTGGAACTATCGCAACGAACCGCCGTTGAGGCCGTCATCGCTTCCAGTGATAGGTTCCCATATTTCAAGCTGTCTTATGACAGGGTTGGGGTGGAAATAGATCTTCGTCGGCTTGCTGGAGAGTCGCCGCCCACTGGCGCAGGGAGCGGCCGAAGAGAACTCGCACCGACATCCGAGTACTACGAAGCCGCTAAATCTATCATCGATGAGACAATCGATGGCGTTCTCAACGATGGATTACAGAAGGGCCACGTAGGACACGTGAGTGTATTCGCCTGGACGAGACTTCCTCTCCTGGTATATCTGGGAAGGAAGTTGGGCGATGGTTACACAGTTGACTTGTATCAGCGGCATCAAGTTGAAGACTCCTGGGCCTGGGCACCCGGCCCCTTGCGACCAGTCGAATTTACGTTCGATACTCCACCTGCTTCAGATGGAGCAGAGGGAGTTCTACTGGCGAGCGTGTCGGGAACGGTCCACGAGAGTGAAATCCCTAGTAGTCTTCGCAACCTCCCCATCTTCCGAATCAGCGCAGCTGGAGAAAAAGCGGCCGGTGGCATCATTGACTCTAAAGCGACCCTTGCCGCATTTAGGAAGACTCTCCGCGAATTCTTTGGCAACCTCGAACGCAGCCACAAGAACGTCACGCGATTGCACTTGTTCGGCGCTCTACCTATGTCTGCTGCCATCGCTTTGGGACGGGTCCGCGAAGTGGCAATCCAGCCGGCCATAGTAACCTACGACCGAGTCGAGTACGGGGTCTATGAGCCAGCGATAGAAATTCGCTAGCCTACTTTAGTAAAGCCAAGGTCCGCCTGCATTTTCTGCCGAGGGGAGTTGCCGGGCGTGCAGGCTCAAACCCTCGGTGACACGCCAACTGATCCTCAACTGCGGGATGGCTTCATCTGGAACTCAAGCTTCCGCTTCAGCCCATGCCCCCAGCCATAGTCTTTGGTCCTCCGCTGGGCGCGACCGAGCACGATGCTCGGCGCGATGCCCAATTGGTCAGCAAGTACGCGCACGGCAGCGATGTCGCGCGTGCGCGGCAGGCGGTGCTCGAACGAGGGTGGGATGAGAACATTCGAGGCATATGTGTTCGCCTCTTCCTCGGCAGCGTTCTGCTCGCCGTTTATATAGAGGTCTTTGTCGCCATGCAGGAGGACATGTCCGAGCTCATGGAAGAGAGTGAACCAGAGCTGATCGTCGCTCTTCCAAAGAAGTGAGAGCTGGATGACGGGGTGTCCGCTAACCCATCGCGTGGCTCCATGGATGCCCAGTCCCGGCACGGCCGGGATGAAGCAGAGCACGACGCCGATCTCACGCAAAGCCGTGATGGTCTCCTCGATCGCGGCCACTGGCTCCTGCCTTGTGAGCGCGCGGAGCCTGGGTATCAATGCCACTAGCCCTGGTCGGTCGAACGCGGGGACGTCGCGAAGGCCGTCATGGTGACGCTCCGCCAGCGCCAACCAGACTGCGAGCGCCGGCGCATTCTCCCGCCTCGCGGCGGCCCGGCGATACGCCACGCTCCCCCGCGTCCACGTGGCCTCAAAGGCTTCCAGGCTCGCCACGCCAAGCACGCCGAGCAACTGCCGGACGGTGTCCGCCCGCTCTCGGGCTGGCGCAGTTATGAAGCCCCATTTGCGTAAGTAAAGAAGCGGAAACTCCTTGGCTTGCTCGTGCTGCGCGTCGAGGTCAGCGCTTGCGGCCTCACGAGCGAGGGCGTCACGATAGCCAGACTCGTACATGTTCCACAGACGCGAAGGGATACCTGTCACACGTTCTAGCGCGAGAGCAAGAGGATGCGACAGCGGCGCCTTGCCGCTCAGCAGCTCGCTGACATGCTTGGGGGTCACGCCTAGACGGCGTGCCAACTCGGCGGCGTTAATGCCTTCGTCCTCCATCCACTCGGCAATGAAATCGCCGGTGGTGACGACGTAATCCAGTGTGGTGGACATGTTCCGCTCCTATCCTCCTGGATCCCTAGTGGTAGTCGACGATCTCGACTACGACAACCGTGTTCACTTCGCGCTGTTCGGGCCGTACGATAAGTCGCCAGTTCGCGGTTAGCCGTGCCGACCACTGTCCCGCGCGATCGCCCGTGAGCTCCTCCCAACGACCCGGCCCGTCCAACACGTCCGCGATCTCATCGACGTAGGTCAGCTCGGCAAGCCGGAGCTTCAGCTTCTTCGCGACATTCGCACCGTAGGTGGCCTGCATCCGACGTTCGTCGGTGCAGACCCGCTTCAGGTCTCGTGTCGCGTAGTCGAGCCGCATGGCCTTATGTTACCTAAATCGTAACACTGGCTTGAGGGGGGTGGTAGGACCATCGTGGTGACCTCGGACGCCTCTGCGCCCGATCCACTCGGAGCCACCGCCGATTTGGGTAAGATCGTCCATCTTGAGCGCCTTGTCCGCTTACTGCCGCCGCTGCAACGCACGATTCAATCACCTCGCCACATGCTCATCAGGCGTCCTCTTCTGGCTCCCCTCTGTGTCAAGACACCGCCGGGAGGAGAGTTCTATCCTGGGTCTCGGCGGGTCCGGGAAGTGACTTCTCCGAAGAGCCGGCTGGGGGATGAGAGTCGGTCACGCTGGAGCCAGTAGTCGTTCCCCGTTGTCCTCCCGGGCCCGCCGCCACGGCGGCCGCGTCGCTGATCATGCACCGGTGTCTTCACCCCCGGTCGGTGAGCGCCCGCACATGCCGCTGATGGACTACGTCGGGACGCTGCAGGGATCCCCGGTGGTCGAGTCACTGGGGGCGCGCCAGCGGCGACTCGCGTAGGGCTGGTCTCCTCGACCGGCCATGACCTATTCGGTGAGGCGGGCACCCTGCCAGCCTGAGACACGTAGTACGGGGATGGTGTCGAGATGATCTTGACGGAGGTTTGGTCTGATGATGCTGGGCGGTCGTTCTCGGTCGGGTGCGCAGGCCACCACCTCGTCCTGAGTGATTGCGAAGTCGACGCTGAAGTCATGGCCCGCGCGGGGTAGCTCCTGGTCAAGAAGTTGGGTCTGGTGGATCGTGGTGGCGATGGCGGTGTGCGTGGTGACGAGTCCAGCCTCGGTGAGAAGGGCGATCTCCAGGTCGGAGTAGCCGGCGCCCTTGCCGACCCGTACGCCGCCCCGCCGGCTGACAGCGACGCTGCCGCACACGATCAGGTCCACCGGTCGCATTTCGTCGGGGCCGACTGTGGGGGCAATCTCCGGCGCGCCGGTGCTCGTGGCGGCAGTCTCAAACGAGACCGTCAGAACCGTCGGGTCGAGCAGGTAGAAGGGTTTGGGTGTGGCGAGTCGCGGTACCGCCATGTAGAGCAGCTTGCCTTCTTGAAGGGCGCGTACCCGGACGGGCAGTTGGGCGCGGTCGGGGTTGCACTTGATGACCCGCGCCTGCTTCCAGACATCCAACTCGGCGAGTCGGGCTGCGGCATCCTCCTTGCCGGTGAAGTCGGGGATGTGGCCGTGGACGCCGGGTGGGGCGGCGCCTTCGCGTTCGAGTAGGTCCCAGACGTGTTGCCGGACGGCGTGCTTGGCCTGGTCGATGTCATCGAGTCTGGTCACGTTGGTGCTCCTACGGGGCCATGAGGGTGAGGAGTCGGTCGTCGACGTCCTGGACCAGGGGTTCGTCGCGCCAGGGGCGCAGTTGCCGGGCGGCGGCGAAGGCGAGGGTGAGGCCCCCGCCGGCGCGGGTCCTCTCGATGACGTCGACGGCTTGGTGCAGGTAAGACGTGGCGGCCTCGACGTCGCGCTGGAGGATGCTTGCGAGAGCGAGGTTGCCGAGGACGACGGCGGTGGACTTGCGGCTTGTGGCGATCAGGTGTCGGGCGGTCTCCAATGCCGGGATGGCCGCGTCCGGCTTGCGTAGGAACAGCCAGCAGGAGCCGGCGAGCCGCGCGTGATGGCTGGGGCAGAAGAGGGCGGCGGCTGGGTCGTCTGCGTCCACGCTGGCGAAGTGAGCCTCGGCCGCGGCGAGTGCGTCGGAGCAGTCGCGGGCCTGGCCGAGCATCGCGTGCGCCTCCGCGCGGTGCAGCTGGGCGAGGCCGGCGACGACGTGGCTGTCGCGGTGGCTGACGGCGGCGGCGTGCGTGGTTAGGGCGAGGCCGACGGTCGGCTGCCTGGTGCCGTAGAGGGCGAGGTAGCTCTTGCGGAGCAGCGCGTTGGCCTCGGTGACGACGTCGCGTGTTTCCCGGGCGGCGCTGATCGCCTGGTCGAAGTACGTGACGCTGGTGGCATGGTCGCGGCGCTGGGAAGCGTCCCAGACGAGTTGACCCATCAGCGTCGCGGACTCGGCGACGGCTGGTGCCAGTTCACGCCGAGCCGGCCCGCTGCTGTTTCTCTGCAGGAAGGTCGCCTGACCGTGCAACTGCCCGGCCTCGGCGAGCAGGAGTGTCGAGGGCGTGCGGTCGTAGCGTTCGTCGAGGTGCCGCACGCGTTCCCGCAGGTACGCGACGGCGACCAGGTCGACATGGCCGGGGTGGCGCAGGACGTAGCCGAGGCGCTCGTCCGGCGGTGACGGCGGTTGGCCGGTGTCGGTCAGGAGGTCGGCCAGTTCCTCGATCGACAGACTGAGAGCTGCGGCGAGGTGCGGTCGGTGCCAGGGCTGCGGGTCGGTTTCTGCCCGTTCCCACCGGACGACGGTGGAGCGGTCGACGCCGAGGGCTTCGGCGAGGCGTTCCTGGCTCAGACCGATTGCCTTGCGGCGCTGGGCCAGCCGGTGCCGGCGCTTGCCCGCCACGTGCCCGCTCCCTCCGCCGCCGGTCATTACGGATCCATTCATCCAGCTCACGCCCTTCGGCGCAATGGGGATGCGTCAGTTCTGCGCCGTTGCCGCGCTGGGAACCGGCTGCTCCCGGCGGTTGTCTGGACGCATGCGCGGCCACTCCAGGCCCGAACCAGCGAGCGGGGGTACGAGGTGAGCATCGGCAAGCGCGATCGCACCGGGACATTTGCCGAGATGGTTGGTCTGGATCATCGGTTGCTATCGCCGCAGTGCACTCCCGCTCGCGTGTGGGTGACTCCCCGTTTGCGTACCGCCATGAGGGCTGCGTGGGCGGGTGATTGGCGGTCTGCTCCCGACCGCCGCCGTGTGGCGGTGGGCTCGCCTTTCCCCCGGCGGGCCCGCCGCTCTCTGGGACGAGGCCCGGCGGGGGAGCGGGCATGACGGTGTACGTCTCGCGTAACGCGACGACCGGTCGGCCGTGGCATCCCGGCCCGCCTGCGCCTGCGGTTCCGCAGGCGCAGGTGGCGGATCCGTCGCTGCTCACCCACGTGTGGCGTCAACTGTTCGAGCAGCGGGCCCGAGAGAGCAACCGCCCATGACCGACGAGCAGCCGCGCCGCGTCCCAGCGCACCGCCTCACCTCCGGGCAGAGGGAGCACCTATCGCTGCGTCCGCTGTGGCTGTGCCGCACCTGTGGGCAGCCGTGGCCCTGCGGCCGCGCCAAGCTCAATCTCCTGGCCGAGTACGACGGCAGCCCGGTCAGCCTGTTCCTTTACCTGGCCGGCTGTCTCCACGACGCCATCGACGACCTGCACAAGCTCAGTCCCACCACGACGGGCACCGCCGCCGATATGTTCGACCGGTTTCTCGGCTGGCCCGCCCGCCACACCCGGTCCTACCGGGTCACCACGACCGGCCTCGCACAGGCCGAGGAGACAAGACCGTGAGCGGCATCGGTGTCATCAGCGCCGTAGGGCGGCCGGCGACCGCCGGTACGTTCCTTACCCTCGTCGCGCAGCCCACCGCCTTCTGCAACCTGGACTGCACCTACTGCTATCTACCCGACCGGAGGCCCCGCCGCCTCATGACCATTCCGGTCGCGGAAGCGTGCGCCGCGTCGATGGAGCAACTGAACTGCGAGCGCACCCGCTGAGGGCTGGCCGGTGCGGCACGACCTCCGCTGTCCCCGTGACGAGGCGAAACCGTCGAACAGCCGTGCGGGGTGGCGTGCCCACCCCGCGCCCACACAGGTTGAGGACACATGCGTACCACCACGATCGGCGACGTGAAGGTCCTGCTGCCGAACCTCGAACCGGACGACCTCGACACCACGACGGACCTGGACGGCGGCCTCACCGAGGCCCTCGTCGAGGGCGCCGCGTGGCACGGCTCGCACCTGGAGGACGCCCGCATCCGGAGCAGTCTGATCACCGGCGTGGACCTGAGCGAGAGCACCTGGGAAGCCGGCAGCCTCTACGGCTGCGAGATCACCCACACCGACTTCTTTGGCGCAACCTTGACCGGCATCACCATCGAACGCTGTGCGATCACCGGCTCCCGGTTCACCGGCAGCAGACTCACCGACGTACGCCTCAAGGACGTCCTGTTCGACGGCTGCCGCTTCGACTACGCCACCCTCCAGCGCGTCACCGCCGCCGGCTCGGTCGCGTTCACCGACTGCACTCTCACCAACGGCGCGTGGTCTTCCTGCCGACTACCTCGCCTGGTGCTGCGGTCATGTGACCTCGCCGGCCTGGAACTGGACTCCTGCCACCTCGACGGCACCGACCTGCGGGGCAGCCGCCTCCCGGGCCTCAAAACGCCGCTGGACAACCTGCAAGGCGTCACCCTCAGCGAGGACCAACTCCCTGACCTCACCCAGCTGACCGTCGCCGCCCTCAACCTCACCGTGCGCAACGACTGAAGCCGAGGAGGCATCGTGCTCGCTGAACCCACTGGCAGCCCGGACACAATCCTCGTCTGCATCCGGGGCAACTCCGGCTCGGGCAAGAGCAGCATCGCCCGCGAGCTACGACGCCGGCACGGCCGGGGCTGCGCTGCAGGACTACCTGCGCCGCATCCTGCTGCGCGAGCGGGACAAGCCCGGCGGCGCGGCGCCGGCGTTGATCGGGCAGACCGTTCGGTTCGCGCTGGACCACGGCTATCACGTGGTGCTGGAGGGCATCATGCACAGCAGCCGCTATCGGGGCATGCTGACTGCCCTGCGGGACGGCCACCGCGGCCGGTCGCTGTTCTGCTATCTCGACGTGTCCCTGGCCGAGATCCTGCGCCGGCACCTCATGCGCCCGCAGGCTGGTGAGTTCACTGCCGAGCACATGAGCGGCTGGTACGCCGCCCATGACGTCCTGGGCTGGCAAGGCGAACTTCTCCTACCGGAGACCACCACCCTGGTCGACGCCGTCGAGGCCCTCGCCGCTGCCGCCGGGCTACCCCAGACTGGACGCGACGACGACTTGCTTCCGAGCGTTCCGTCCCCGTAGAGCAGCCAAGCCGGCTACCGGTGTCGCCGTTCCGGCGCACCGTTCGCCCACGTCGGTCCGAGTGGCTAGACAGCCGTCAAGCACGGTGACTGCCCTGGCATGGGGCTCGCCCTACCGCGCCTGCATGAGCCAGCTCTCAATGACTGTGAAGTCTTGCTCGGTCAGCCCGCGACGTGGGTCGACCCGATGCAGCAGGGCCGGGGCGTGGTGATGAGTCGATACCCACTGCTGATCGGCGTGGGAGATCTCGTCGTCGATCCAGACGAAGGGGCGTCCGTGCGCCCATTCGACCAGCCCACGGGTCTTCCAGTGCAGGACGCCAACCTCGTCGGAGTCGGGCCAGTCCACGACTGGCAGGGTCGGTAGCCCGAGCAGGGGTGCGAGCACGTCGTTCGCGTCGCTCATCCAGGTCGTCGCCCACACCAGGTCACATGGCAGGGCCTCCAGCCGGCGGCCGTGTTCCGGATCGACCCTGTACAGCAGGGGGTGGGCGTCGGCCGGTAGGGCCGGTGCCTGGGTGTGGCCATGCGGCATGCCCGGCTGAGCGGCCATGTGTGTGCCGAGCGGGATGAGAGTGCCGTCCACGTCAAGGAACAGCAAGGGACGCGGCGCAGGGGCGGACATGACTTAAGAGGCTAGCCCTCACCCCGCCAACGGCTACCTCCGCGCTTTCCCAAGGCCATTCGTCTCGCTGCTGCGCCGTGCCGACAGGCGTGCGCCACCGACGGCGACCACGGCAGGGGCGGCGCCGGGGTGTATCTCACCGGATCCTTTCCGCTCCGGCGGCGCCGGTGACCCGACCACGCCAGCAACACCACATTCCACACCCTCAACCAAGGAGTTCTCGTGCTTTCGCCGACACCTTCACCTACTGCCGTAGGCATTGACGGTGACGAGTTCCGGCTTGATCCCCGTTCGGGGGTCGGGCTTGGCGTCAGCGTTGACGTCAGTCTTCAGCCGGACCCCCGAACCGACCCCCTGTTTCCTCTCACACCGCAGGTGAGCGCGTCTGTCAGCGTCGTCGGCTTGTCCTGCGACAGACCCTGCCTGGTCTCGGGTCTCTCCCCCTGGGGCTGGCATTCCCTACCCGGGAAGGAGGTGGTAGCCGGTGGATGATCCGGTCCTTCGGGTCCAGTCCCAGCTGACCGGCCGTGACCGTGTGCTGCTGGGCTGGTTGTACGACCACGGCGTGCTGACGTCGTTCCAGCTCGCGAACGCCTTGTTCCCGTCGTTGGACTTCTGCCAGCGCCGGCTGCGGACCCTGTACCGGTTGCGGTTGGTGGCCCGGTTCCGGCCACAGCGGGCCGACGGCGGCTCGTACCCGTACCACTACGTCATCGACCAGCTCGGCGCCGAGGTCGTCGCGGCCAGCCGGGACGAACGCCCACCGCGGCGGGATCACGCCCGGGTGGAGCGGCGGCGGTGGACCTCGACCCGCAGCCTCGCCCACCGGCTCGGGGTGAACGGTTTCTTCACCGACCTGGCCGGGCACGCCCGCACTCATCCGGGTGCCGGCTTGGTGGAGTGGTTGCCGGAGGTGGTGTGCCAGCGTGCCGGGACGTTCACCAGCCGGCAGGATCCGGGGCTGGTGCGGGCGTATCAGCCGCGGGTTCGCCCTGACGGCTACGGCCGGTGGTTCGAGAACGATGTCCAGGTGCCATTCTTCGTCGAGTACGACACCGGTGCCGAGCAGTTGTCGATCCTGGCCGGCAAGGTGGACGGCTATCAGGAGCTGTTCGGCACGATCGAGCGGGCGTGGCCGGTGCTGTTCTGGCTCCACTCGGCCGCCCGCGAGCGCAACCTACGCCGCGTGCTGGCCGACGTGCCGCTGTCGGTTCCGGTGGCGACCGGGGCCCGCGACCACGCCGCGATGGCGGGCCTTGGCCCGGCTGGGGCGGTGTGGGCCGTGGCCGGCGAGGAAGGGCAGCGGCTGCGGCTGGCAGATCTGGCCGGATACGCCGTTGACGTCTCCAGCCGGGCGGGTGAGGCCGCGTGATCGGCGACGGCGCGACGGGGGCGGACAGTACCTCTGCTGCGGATCGGACAGCGAGTGCTGGCGTCTGTCACGGATCTGTCGCGAGCAGTTCGGCCAGTGCTGACAGATCCGTGAGAGCCCCGGACGTCCGCTCCCGCAGCGGCCGGGCCGCGTCCCCGTCCGAAGTCCGCAGCGGGCGGTACGCCGTCGGCGTCCGGTCCCCGTCCCGACGGTTGTCCGACGCCGGGCCGGTCCGCCAGCCGGTCCCGCCTCCTGCGACTGCCGGACGGACCGGAACCCAGGTCCGGGGCGAGGAGGTGATGGGCCACGACAGCGCCGATCCCTGACCCGAACGGCAGTCCGCGCGACAGCCGCGCCGAGGGCGTCGTCCAGGTCGTCATCATGCTGGCCATTGGTGGCGCAGCGGGAGCGGCCAGCTTCACCCATGTACACAACGTGGCTGCCGCGCACGGCCAACCCGGCTGGCTGGCCTGGGCCGACGCGATCGTCCTGGAGATGATGTCCATCGCCTCCGGCCTGGAACTGCGCCGCCGCAAACGCGCCCACGCCTCCACCGTGTTCCCGGCCACTGTGCTGGCGTGCGCGGTCACCCTGTCGCTGGCGGCGCAGGTCGTCGAGGCCGAACCCTCGATCATCGGCTGGGTCGCCGCCGCCGTACCCGCGCTCGGATTCCTCGTCATGGTCAAAATCGCCCTCGGCCGGACCAGCACCGCCACGCCCGCCCCTGCCGTGGAGGTAGTGGATTACCAGCCGGATGAGTCAGGGCGGATCGTTGCGGACGGCGGACCAGGCGAGGAGACCCGGTCCGCCCTCACGACGGAGGAGCGGTCCAGCATCAACCGGACCGTCCGCGCACCAGATGCGGGTCGTCGACGTGGCGGACGGGACCGGCAGCGGCGAGCGGATCGGGGACCGTCCGCGCAGCCGTCCGGCGATGTTGGCGAGCTGCTGCCGGCGGCGCGAAAGGTCCGGGACCGGCTCGCCGCGGACGGGCGGGCACTGACCCGGGCGGCGCTCGCCGAAGCCCTCCGCGCTGCCGGTCACACCGTGTCCAACACCCGAGTATCCGAACTGCTCAAGACCCTCAAGGCCGAGTCGTCGGCACCACCCGAGCTGATCGTAGAACCGGTCATGTCGACCAACCCGACGCCATCGCCTCTGTCACCGGAGCGGCCAACGGTGGCGGAGCAGCCACCCCTGCGCCGGTCGACCCCGACGGGAGCACCCCGCTCCTACCGCACAGCCATCCATCTCATAACCAGGAGAAGCCTGATCATGAACAGCCCCACGAACCACGGTGACAAGAACACCCGCACCACGACCGACAGCACCACCACCGCGCCCGCCGTCGGGGAGGTGTGGACGATCGAGCGCATCCGTGCCCTCGGCGTGACCACCACCCTCGCCACCACCGCGTCGGTGCTCGGGATCAGCCGGTCCCAGGCGTACCGGCTCGCCGCCACCGACCAGTTCCCCGTACCGCTGATCCGGGCCGGCAGCCGCATCATCGTCCCGGTCGCCGGCCTTCTCCAGCTCCTGCTGGTCGGGGACCCCGCTTCGACCGACGACCACCGACGACTTGATGCCGACGCGAAGGTGAGCGTGGATGCGATGACCCCGCCACCAGCGGATTCCACCCGGCACCGCTGGCGGCACCATACGAAGCATCCAGGAGACGATGAGTGAAGGGATCCACCTTCAAACGCTGCGGCTGCCGCGACAGCGTCACGGGCCGGCGACTGGGACGCTCCTGTCCCCAGCTTCGCCGGCCCGGCGGCGGCTGGTCCCGCACCCACGGCCACTGGCACTGGCAGATCGAAGTCCCCGCCCGCGCCGACGGCACCCGCCGCCCACTCCGACACGGCCCCTACCTCACCCAGGCCGACGCCGACGCCGTCCTGGACCGCATCCGCGCGGTGCTCGCCGTCCCCGACCCCACCGACCCGCACGCCACCGTCAAGACCGGTGACTTGATTGAGGCCGCCGTCAAGACCGGCGCGCCCGTTCCCAGCCCGGATCAGGTCCGGCGGGCGCTGCACCTGGACATCACCCCCACCGAGCTGCCCACGATGGAGGTGTATCTGACCGACTGGCTCGCCGGGCGCAAGAACATCAAGACCGGCACCCTGCGCTCCTACGAAGGGCACATCCGGCTGTACCTCATCCCACACCTCGGGCACCTGCGTATCGACCGGCTCCGCCCCGGCCACATCGACGCCATGTACGACGCCATCGCCGAACGCAACACCACCATCGCCACCCTGCGCGCCAGCCGCGACCCCGCCAAGCGCGACCAGGTCAAGAACCAGCGGATCGTCGGCAACCGGACCCTGCACGTCATCCACGCCACCCTGCGCAAGGCCCTCAACGACGCGATGCGCCGCCACCGCTACATCGATACCAACCCCGCCCTCATGGTCGAACTACCGACAGCCCGACCACCCAAGCCCACCGTCTGGACCGACCAACGCGTCCGCACCTGGCGCGACACCGGCAAGACCCCAAGCGCCGTCATGATCTGGACGCCCGAACACACCGGCAGATTTCTCGACCACACCCACACTGTGAACGACCGGCTCTACGCCCTCTATCACCTCATCACCTTCACGGGCCTGCGCCGAGGGGAAGCCTGCGGCCTGCACTGGGACGACCTCGACCTCGACGCAGCGACCCTCACCGTCCGCTGGCAACTCGTCCAACACGGCTGGGTCACCGCCATCGACACTCCGAAAACCACCGACAGCGAAGCCGCGGTCGCTCTCGACACCGAAACCGTCGCGGTGCTGCGCGCCCATCGCACCCGGCAACACCGCGAACGCCTCGCCGCCGGTGCTGCCTGGACCACCACCGGGCTCGTGTTCACCACGCCCGCCGGTGGTCAGCTCCACCCTGCGGACGTCACGGACCACTTCCACCAACTGGCCACGCAAGCCGGGCTGCCACCCATCCGGCTCCACGACCTCCGCCACGGCGCCGCGACCATGGGCCTTGCCGCCGGCGTCCAGATGAAAGTCATCTCCAACCGACTCCGCCACTCCAGCCCACACTTCACCGCCAAGTTCTACGGCGACGTCCTACCCGAACTCTCACACGCCGCCGCCGAAGCAACGGCCGCCGTCGTCCCGCGCCGCCGCGGCGCGACAAGGCCGGCGTAATCCACACTTGTCGGATGGTTCTCGGTAGCGCTGGGCCAGCCGGTCGACCCGCCGGCTGACCCAGCGCTATTAGCGACTTGATCTTCGCAATCCTGGGACACAACCTCCCGGTACAGTAGTAACCGCCACGCAGATACCTGACAATAGATCGCTTTCCAGCGCCGGAAGTCATCGATAAGATCCGTCGGTGCCGCTGACTGTCTCTCTCCGCGAGCTGACCAACAGCTACGTTCGACTCCGGGACGCTGCCGAAACGAGCCCTCCGCCGGTGAGTCACCTACTACGCTTCTACTCCGTCGAGTGCGGGTTGAAGGTTTTGGCACTCAAGGACCGGAACGTGAGTTCCACCGCCCAGCAACAGGAACTCATCACGCATGATCTGCGGCAGCTGGCGAAAACCCTCAAGCTGAGTGCCTCCGCCTATCGGAACCTGATGAGCTGCCAACGCCCCGCAAAGGGGGGATTCAGCCATCCACCGGTAGCGGCCAAGCAACTCCACGAGGCGTGGCGGTACGGCGCGGAGCTTGATCCTGAGGACGAGAAGCGGACTGTGGCAGGCTTGACCACGCTCGGACAACTCTGCGCAGAAAGGATCGGGCGGTGATCGATCGGCCTGTCGCCCCCCTACCCGCCCACCCCGATCACCTCTTCACCTGGTTGGACGTCAACGAGTACTTCGCCGATCTTGCGCGTGAAGGCGGCTGGCCCCACTGGCTGCACGAGGTCGACGCGTACTGGGACAGTGCCCGCTTCGTCGTCGACTCGACGGTGTCTACGGACGAGGTCTGGACCTGGCTGCGAGACGCACTCGGGCCTTTGACCGTCGAGCCCGACCGTGGCGTGCTGCTGCTCGACGACACTGGCCCGGACGGCCCCCAGCGACCGCTCGCCATCGAGATCGAGGCCGCTGGTGAGGTGCCCCCGGCGGAGCGTCGACCGCGCTGGAACGACCGCCGGGTGGTCTCCGACCTGGCCGGTGCCCTACCCGCACCACGTTCAGCCCTGCCGCACGACGTGTCCATCGTCGCCTTTCACTCGTTCAAGGGCGGGGTCGGCCGCACCCTCCACTGCGTCGCCACGGCTCGACGTCTCGCCGAACTCGGCCGGAAGGTACTGCTGGTCGACGCCGACCTCGAAGCACCGGGGATCACCTGGATGGTGGCCGACTCGACGCGCATCGACTTCGCCTATGAGGATTTCCTCGGTCTGATACACGGGGCAACCGATGCGACGTACGTCGAAGCCATCAGCTTGGGTCGGAAGTTCCTAGCCAATCAGGAGCTGGATGGCGTGGTGGTCATGCCCGCCCGTCGCAACCACCTGCGGGTTGCCCCACCCCGCATCGAGCCGGTTGATCTACTCACCACGGACCGCGACCCCTACGTGCTAACCGAAGCCCTGGCCAAGCTGGGGCACGCGGTCGGCGCGGACACCGTACTTGTCGATCTGCGGGCAGGATCGAGTGAGCTGAGCGCACCCCTGCTGCTTGATCCCCGAGTGCTCCGGGTCTTCGTCACCACCATCAGCGACCAGTCGGTCCGAGGCACCCGCCAGATCCTCCGTGAGCTCAGCCGTCGTGCCCCCAGTCAACAGCCTGGCGACCCGGACTGTGCGCTGCTCCTCACGCAGTTCCATGCGGTGGACCACGGTGATCGGCTGGCGGACGTGGTGGCCGAGCTGAGGGACGGCGCACTCGAAGTGTCCGGCCGGGCTGGCGAGCTACACGACGATCTGCCTGCGGCGGACGCGGCGATTCCGCTAATGACAAGCCGCTTCGAACCTGGTCTACTCAACCTTCCTGCCTCCTGGGACGAGGTGGTGGAGCTCATCGCTCGCCTGCGTCTCGCCGATGTGGTTACCACCTTGGTCGAGGCGCTGCCCGTCGCTGCTACGAATGCTCACGCCCGGATCGAGGTCGAGCTGGCCTCGGTGGAGGAGGCGAGGAACCACCTCGCCAGAGTCGCCGACGCCATGATCTATGCGGAAGGGTCCGCCGAATCGGAGTTCCTCACCACGGACGCTCTCCGCAATCTCGCCGAAGCCCATCGGACGGAACTGCCGGTGGAGATCGTCATCGGCGGCAAGGGGGCCGGCAAGACCTTCACGTTCATGCAGCTGTGCCAGCGCCCCGACTGGGCGTCCTTCGTACAGGCCGCCGGAGTGCCCAACGCCTCGCTGACCGTGCCGACCGTGCCGGTTCTGGCCTCCACGAACCTGCTGCCCGCTGCGGCGACAATGCTCGATGAGCGACGGTCGGCGGCGGCGTGCAGCCTCAGTGGCCGGGAGCCGGTGAACCGTGGGGCGATTCGGGACATGATCGACGAGGCTAAGGCGCAGGAACTGACCCAGGTCGGTTGGCGTCGGGTGTGGCTGGCATGTTTCGCCCGTTCAATCGGTCTGGGCGCCGACCCCGCTACCGCCGAAGAGATCCTCACGGCGTTCGCCCGTGACCACTCCGCGGTCTTCGTACTCGACGGCCTTGAGGACCTGTTCCCGTCATTCGCCGACAAGAGCCGGGAGCAGGACGCCCTCCAGGCGCTTCTGGTCGGTTGCCCGGAGTGGCTTCGCACCTTGCGCGGTCGACCGCTCGGCCTAGTGGCGTTTGTCCGGCGGGATCTGGCGTTGGCCGCCATCCGGCAGAATCCCGGCCAGTTCGAGAAGCGGTACGAGAAGTACGCCCTACGCTGGAACACCGAGGAGGCGCTGCGGCTGGCAGCGTGGGTGTGCCACCGGGGCAGGAGCCTCCCGGAGGTCTCCGGCGAGGACGTCCGTACCGCTACGGAGTCCCGGCTCTCCCAGCTGATGTCGGCCATCTGGGGCGAGAAGATGGGCAGTGCCAAGTCCAAGGAGGCCCGGTCGGAGGTGTGGTTCTTCGCCGCGCTCTCCGACTTCCGCGGACAGATCCAGGCCCGGGACATCGTCGCCTTTCTCGCCAAGGCCGCGGAGGAGTCGGTGGGAGCCGACCCGCGCTGGTCGGATCGGATCCTCGCCCCCACCGCCATGCGCAACGCCCTCCCCAAGTGCAGCGAGCAGAAGATCGACGCGATTCGGCTGGAGAATCCACCGGTGAAGAAGCTGCTGGACCGGTTACGGGACCTTGACGTGGACCAGAAGAAGGTGCCGTTCCGGCTGGAATCCGTCGGCCTCAGCAGCGAGGAGGCGCGGCTGCTGGATACGAATGGTGTCGTGTTTCGGGAAGGTGACCAGTACTGGATTCCGGAGATCTTCCGGCACGGGCTGGGCTTCTCGGTGCAGGGTCGGCCGAGAGTGGTGGCGATGGCGAAGGTGGTGCGTCGCCGGAACGACATCTCCGGTTGACCAGCATCACCTCGCCTGTGCGGCTCAACCAGACTTCCAAGGCCAGCTTCGTCCATTGTGGATTGCTGGTGGCGTGATCGTGTGGAGTTGGGGTAGATCCAGCGGGTTGAGGTGTCCCGACGGTAGTGGTCTGTCCGCGCGGGGGCGGGCGGAGCGGGAGGGGGTGCGGCGGCAGG
>NZ_WAAS01000082.1:0-25109 GCF_008806585.1 Micromonospora sp. AMSO12t | reverse complement strand
GATAGAGTTACGGCGGTCATGGCGGAGGGGAAACGCCCGGTTACATTCCGAACCCGGAAGCTAAGCCCTCCAGCGCCGATGGTACTGCACTCGGGAGGGTGTGGGAGAGTAGGACACCGCCGGACAATCTTTCAGTTCAGGGCCACCCCGCAGGGGGTGGCCCTGAACTGCGTTACGGACCAATTCGAGGCCGAAAGACGCCAGCGCGTCCGTCATGCTGAACGCCGCTCGGCGACTGTGTCAACGATCAGGCCGCAGCGGATCGTCCGGGTGTGCCGGCACAGTCATTCCGACCTGCTCGAACGGGCCGACGATCAGGTGGTACTGCTCAGGCGTGAGCTGCTCCGGCTTCCAGATCGCACGGGCCGCGCTCAGGGTCGCCACGATCGCCTCGCTGATCGCCCCGACACGGTACGCCCAGAACTGCGGGCCGCGGGCGCGCAGGTCATCCCGCACGCGCTTGTCCAGCTTGCTGAACGCCGCAGCGGACAGGTTCGGCTTCGGCTGCCGTCCGTGAGCCCGGCGCACCGCCATCCGCAACTCGTACACCCGCTCCAGGTCCTCGCTGCTCAACTGCGTCGCGACAGTGATGAACCGGTCGACCTCCGCCGTGAACGAAATTGCCATTGCGGCACCGACCTTCCTCTACAGGGCGGACAGCTCTAGAGGACGGGTGCACGGTACCTCCGCACCGCCGCGCGTCCATGCGATGGTCAGGACGGCTCGCGACCGCAGATGAAGCGCGGCTCGGCGGAGTAGCGCCAGGTGAACTTCTCCCGCTTCACGACCTTGCCGTCCTTCTTGAACACCCGGTAGGCGTCCTGGGTGAAGCCCTGGCTGCCGCCGGCCGGGATGCAGGTGGGGCCGGGCTCCAGGTAGACCGTCTTCGGCTGGGTGATGTTGCGGCGGGGGGTGTACTCGGTCTTCACGCTGTCCCAGATCTTCGTGCTCCAGATCGACACGGTGATCGAACTCGACGTGTAGGAGGTGTCGATCAGGACGCCGTGCTCCGTGTTGTTGCGGAACCTGAAGTCGAGGTCCGGCCAGAAGATGGTCGACTCGATGACCGCCGGGTACCGGCTGAACCAGTACGAGTGCGGCTTGTGCTCGACGTCCTCCAGCCCGGCGTAGTACGTCGCGTTGAACAGCGTCGTGGTGAACTGCGAGGTGCCGCCGCCGACTCCCGGGACCAGCTTGCCGTCGAGGATGACCGGAGCGTCCCGGTAGCCCTGGGCGTAGCCGCGCTCGCCGGTGTGCCCGTTGAGGGAGAACGTCTCGCCGGGCAGCACCACCGTGCCGTCCACGTCCTTCGCGATCGTGACGATGTTCTGGCTGCGCGGCGAGGAGAGCCCACCCGTGAAGTGCGTGGTGAAGGTGGAAACCCGCTCCTTGATGCCCAACCCGGCCAGCTTCGCCGCGGTCAGCTCCGGCTCCGCCGGCTTCAGCTCGCCGGTGACCTTCCGGTCGTCCGCCTTCGGCAGGACGGCGAGCAGGTCGCGGCCGAGGGCCGCGCTGTCGAGCTGCTGCCCGGGCTTGCCGTCGACGACCTTCGGCTTGCCGCCGGAGATGGTCATCCGGGCGTCCCTCGGCGGCACCTCGATCGCGGCCAGGTCGCCGCCGAGCGCGGCCCGCAGCCGCTTCACGTCGACCTGAGGCGTCAGCTTGCCGGCCTTGTCGGCCGTGAACCGCAGGCTCCGCGCGATCGCCTTCGGCGGGATCTGCACCGAGCCCTTGCCGGTCGTCAGCGTGACCGGGGCGGCGACGGCCGGCTTCGCCAGCTCGGCGACCAGCCGGTCCACCTCCTCGGCGGTGGTCGCCGGGTGGGTCTCGACCAGCGGCACGGTCACCGGCTGGCCGGCGAGCCAGCCCTCCCGTACCACCTGCGCGGAGCGTTCCGGATCGAGGGCGAGGCTCGGCTTCGGGTGCACCGCCTTCGGCGTGGTGCCCTTCCAGGTGATCGCCGGCATGGTCATCTTCCGGCCCTGGGCGCCGACGACCTTCTCGAGGGCGGCGTCGAGCCGGACGGCGTCCACGGCCACCACCGGCTGCACCGCCCGGGACCCCACGAGCCGGTCGACGGCGTGCGCGTCGGCCTCGGCCGCCGCCGCCACGGTGGCGTCGACGTCGACCGCCAAACCGACGGTGGCAGGGTCGATCGTGGCCGTCCGCTCGCCGACGCGCACCGACAGCGGGGCGTTGAGCGTGGCGGCGCGGCGTTCGAGCTCCGTCCGCAGCTCCCGGGCGGCGTCCGCGCGGCTCCGGCCGCCCAACTCCGCGCCGAGCACCGTCGTCCCGCGCGGCACGTCACCGGCGTACGCGTAGGCACCCGCCCCCGCCACGGAGGCCAGCACCGCCGTGGCGGCCCCGGCGGCCAGCAACAGGCGGGTCCGGCGGGACCGTGACCCGCCCGGCCGGCCAGCCGGCGCGACCGGCTCCGGCTCGTCACCGGGCCAGGTCACAGCCTTGACCTGCACGGTGGGCCGGTCGTCGGCGGGTGGAGTCTTCTCGCCGTACAGCGTCACGGTCACCTCGATCGGACGTACCACAACGGGGGAGCGCGCCTCCGCCCGGAAGACACCTACGGTAACCGGCGCCCCGGCGGGTCGGGAGTCAGCGCCCCACCCTTCGCGTCGCGGCGTGTCGCCCGGCGTGTCGGGGGACACCGGCCGGTCGTCGGGCGGGCCGGCGGGCATGGCACGGTAGGGAACATGGGAGCGGACAAGGCGGTCCTGGCGTACGGGGGCGGTTGGCTGGACCGGGCGGGGGAGCTGCGTACCGACCAGGAACGGCTCGCCGCACTGCTGGCGGACCCGGCGAGCACCCTGCTGCCGCTCTGGCGGGACCGCTGCCTGGTCGCGGGGGACGTGCCGGTGCGGCTGACCGGGGAACGGGCGGCCAAGGCGCTTACCGTCGCCGACGAGACCGTCTTCCTGGGCATGGACGAGGGCTCGGCCGTCTTCGCCGTTGACCTCTCCGGACTGCCCGAGGCTGCCGCCGTCGAGGTGGCGGAGGCGGACGCCGCCGTGGACGTCCGGGCGCTGGTCGGCCGGCTCGACCCGGCCGGGGCGGCCGTCCAGGCGTACGCGCGGGGGCTGCTGCACTGGCACCGCCAGCAGCGCTTCTGCGGCACGTGCGGGGCGTCGACAGTCGCCCGGGGCGGCGGACACGTCCGGTCGTGCGCGCGGGCGGACTGCGGACGGCTCCTCTTTCCCCGGATCGAGCCGGCCGTCATCGTGCTGATCGAGGCGCCCGGCGTCCCCGACCGTTGCCTACTGGCCCGGCACGCGGGCGCGCCCGAGGGGGCGTACTCGACGCTCGCCGGCTTCGTCGAGGTGGGCGAGAGCCTGGAGGACGCCGTCCGGCGGGAGATGGCGGAGGAGGCCGGGGTGACGGTGACCGACCTGGCGTACGTGGGCTCGCAGGCGTGGCCGTTCCCGGCCGGCCTGATGGTCGGCTTCCGCGCCACCGCCGCGTCCGAGGAGGTGCGGGTGGACGGCGAGGAGCTGCTGGAGGCGCGCTGGTTCACCCGGGACGAGCTGCGCGAGCGGGCGGCCGCCGGACAGCCGCTGGGCCGCGTCGACTCGATCGACCACCACCTGCTGCACTCCTGGCTGACGGCCGGGGCCTGACCGGGCCAGCTCGTCCAGCGCGACGCGGTCACCGCCTGTGTCTCAGCGGACGAGCACGGCGACCGGCGCGGACGGCGTGCCGGTGTCGATGCCGTCGGTGGCGGCGACCCGGAACTCGTAGCGGTGCCCGCGGACCAGCAGCACGGCGGTGAAGTCCGTCCCGCCCACCGGCACCGGGTCCGTCCGCCATTCCCCGCCGGCCGTGACGTCGCGGACCTGGACGCGGTAGGCGAGGCCCGGCCCCGCCGGCCGCCAGCTCAGTCGGGCCTCGCCGTTGCCGGCCGCCGTCGCCGCCAGCCCGGCTGGCGTGGGCAGCCGAGGGACGGCCCGGACCGGCCTGCTCTGCCGCCCGGCACCGGCCTGGTTGGCCGCGGCGACCACGAACTCGTACTCGTGTCCGTTGCGCAGCTGGCGGATGGTGGCCTCGGTGCCCTGCACGGGCACCTCCTCCTCGGTGAACTCCCGCTCCCCGGCGGTGAGGTCCCGCCGGTAGACGCGGTGCCACCCGCCGGGACTGGCCGACCGCCAGGTCAGCTCCACCTCGGCCGTGCCGACCTTCGTCACCCGCAGGTCGGTCGGCACCACCTTCGGCGCGCTGAAGGTCGCCCGGGCCCGCACCGGCGGGGAGAACGGTCCCTCGCGGTCGCGGTCCACCGCGCTGACGACGAACTCGTACTCGTGGCCGTGCTCAAGGTGGCGGGCGAGGTGGCTCGGCCGGCTCTCGAGTGCGGGCGACCCGAGGCGGCTCTGGCCCGCCGTCAGGTCGCGCCGGTAGACCCGGTAGGAGACGCCGGGACCGAGGTTGGCCCAGCCCAGCCGGATGTCGCCGTCCGGCTGGGCCTGTGCGGTCAGTCGGGCCGGCGCGGCCGGCGGGCTGACCGATGCGGTGGCCCGGACGGGCGTCGAGGGCGGGCTGTCCCCGCCGCCGCCGACCGCGACGACGGTGAACTCGTACGTCCGGGCGTGCCACAGCGAGCCGACGGTGGCGCTGGTGCCGGTGAACGTGCCGACGAGGGCTGGTTTCCGCTGCCCCGCCGTGACGTCGCGCCGGTAGAGCCGGAACACCTGGACGAACGGGATCGGCTCCCAGTGCACCGCGACGTCCCCGGTGCGGCCGGCCTCGGCCCGCACCCCGCTCGGCGGCGGTGGCGGCGGCACGGTGGCGGTCATCCGCGCCACCGGCGAGGGAGGACCCTCGCCCCGCCGACCGACGGCGGTCACCCGGAACTCGTACTCGTGGCCGTTGACCAGGAAGTCGGCCGAGGAGCGGGGCTCGGCGGACGGCTCGCCGATCCGCACGAAGTGGGTCTGCCCGGCGGTCACGTTCCGGCGGTGTACCAGGTAGCGCAGCTCGTCATCGACCGGGACGGGACGCCACCGCAGCTCGGCGTTGCCCGCGCCCCGCGCTTCGGCCGTGAGTGCCGCCGGCGCCGGCGGCACGTCGGCCCGGTCCGGCCGGGGGCGGGGCCAGTCGACCTCGACGAAGCGCGGCCGGTAGAGGCCGGCGTCGGCGTAGGTCACGGCGTCGTCGACGTTGTTGACGTTGTAGGAGATCAGCAGCTTGCCCGGACGAGCCAGGTCGGGGTGCAGGTCGGCGTCGTAGACGAGATGCCCGGCGTCCGTCTCGGGCGCGCGGTGCAGGTAGTCCGGACCTTCGAACGGACCCGTCGGCCCACCCGCCGTGTACGCCACCACGTCGGCGCTGAACACCAGGTTGTTCTCGTGGGTCACGAGCACGTACCGGTCGCCGACCCGCTGCACCCCGTACGACGTGCCGACCCCGCTGAGGATGCGGGCGGACTTGTCCGCTGCGGGCGCCCAGCCGGTGCCCGTCCAGAACTCCCACGGGCCGTTCAGGTCGACCCCGGCGACCCGGGCGACATGCGCGAACTTCGTCTCGCCGCTCGCCTCGGTGCCGTAGATCAGGGTGTGTCCGCCATCGCGGAGCAGGCTGGAGCCCCACGAGATGCGCTCTCCCAGCGGCAGCGGCCGGACCGCGACGGGTGTCATCCCGGGCAGTGCGAAGGTCGCCAGCGAGGTGCCCAGCAGGACGTGGTCCAGCGGGCCGTCGCCCGTCCGGCGGTAGCGGTTGACCAGCATCTGGAGGGTCTCGCCGACGACCTGGGCGTCGCCGATCCAGTAGAACTGGTCGGCGGCCGGGGGCGGTACGAGCGAGGCGGGGTCCTCGGCGGTGCCGCCGTGCACCGTCTCGCGCAGTTCGTCGCCCTGCTGCACCACGGCGGAGTTGTTGATGAACGACGCGGTGCGGGGGCGGGAACCGTCCGGGCCCACGGGGCCGAGAAACGTGTCGGAGAAGAGCCAGAGGAGCCGGCCGTCGGGGAGCCGGACCGAGGCCGTCCGGTCGGCGCCGTTCCACCGGCCGGAGGTGTCGCCGTAACGCTCGAAGAGGGCGGTGAGCCGGTCGGCCGACATGCCGCCCTCGGCCCGTGCCCGGCCCGGTACGCCGGCCGTCAGGGTGAGCACCAGCGCGGTGGCGTACAGAACGAGCAACCAACGGGCGTGGGTGCGCACCTTCCCTGGACCGGACCCGGTCGTGGCCGTGCTGACGCTCACCAGAAACCCCCGTCTCCTGGTTATCCGTCCCGCACTGTGACATGTCCTCCCGCTTGGGTGGTAGTGGCCGTACGGGTGCGTTTCGACCTGCTGCCCCGCTCGTGGGCCAATGTCAGGAATCCGGTGGCGACGGCGGTGGCCGCCGCCGTCGCCAGGGCGGCCCCGGCGATCCCGGCGACGGTCCGCGGCACGACGGTCGCGACGGCGGCCACGAAGATCACCGTGGACGTCCACAGCGGAGCGGCGGGCCACCGGACCGACGCCGCGACCCGGGCGTTGACCAGGATGAACACGACCGCGTACAGGGCGCCGGTGGCGGCGAAGACCGGGGCGTAACGACCGGCCGCGGCGTAGTCGGGGCCGCCGGCCAGGCGGAAGGCCAGCCCGCCCGCGAGCGCCGAACCGAGCACCAGCACCGCCCCGGCGCCGGCGACCAGGGCCAGCGCGGCGACCAGGGCCCGCCGGTCCCCCTTGGCCAGGCGGGGCAGCACGATCACGGTCACCACCTGCGGCGCCCACAGCGCCCCCTTGGTCAGCACCGTGCCGACGGCGTAGGTGCCGGAGACGTCCGGCGGCAGGAAGCGGCGGGCGAGCAGGAGGTCGGCGTAGGAGACCACCAGCATCGCCAGGGTGGCGCCGCTGGCGGTGAGCACCGTCCGGGTGGCGAGGGAGGGCACGGCCGGGTCGATACCTGCGCCCCGGTTGAGGCGCACCAGCAGGGCGAGCACCAGGACCGAGGTGAGCGCGCCGGCCAGCAGCGACCCGGTGAGCCCGCCGCCGAGCGAGAGCCCGGCCACCATGCCCCCGTAGCGGCCGGCGCCGAGCAGCGCCATGCCGCCGGCGAGCCGCAGGAAGCGCTGGTCGCCCTGCAACTCGCCGAGCCAGCGGCCGGCCGCCACGACCGCCACGGTCAGCACGCCGAGCAGCAGCACCGCCGGGGCGGTCAGTCGAAGCTGGACGGCGGCCACCGGCAGCGTCAGGGCGAGCAGGGCGGCGGTGACGAGCACCGTGAGCAGGGCCGGCCGGGCGGTGGCGGCGCGACCGTGCCGGGCCCGGTGCACGGCGACCGCGATCTGGAGCCCGGTGCTGGCCACGCCACCGATCGCACCCAGCGCCAGGAGCGTGGCGAGCGCGCTCAGCTCCGCCGGATCGAGGTGCCGCGCACCGAGGACGGGCACCACGTAGGCCAGCCCGTTGACGAACACGCCGGCGAGCGTCACTGCGATGCCGGCGGTGCCGAGCCCGGTCGCCCGGCCGGGCTTTTCCGAATCCGTACCCATCAACCGTCCCGTGTCGCCGGCACTCCCGGCTGTGCAACGGGCGCGCGTACAGTGGCGCCACGCCGGTGCCACGCCCGGTCAGCGTAATGAGGAGGTCAACCCTGCGGGAGAGGTCGATGCTCGTCGGGCTCGGGCTGGCCGTCACCCTGCTGGTGCTGGCTCCGCTGGCGGCACCCGGTTACGTGCTCAGCTACGACATGGTCTTCGTGCCGCACCAGCCGTGGCGCGCCGAACTCGTCGCCCCGTCCGACTCGCTGCCACGGGCGGTGCCGTTGGACGCCCTGGTGTCGCTGGCGAGCCAGGCGGTGCCAGGGTGGCTGGTGCAGCGGCTGGCGCTGGTCGCGGTGCTGCTGCTCGCCACCGTCGGCGCCGGGTTGCTGGTGCCGGCCCGGCACCCGGTCACCCGGCTGGTGGCCGCCGTCGGGTACGTGTGGACGCCCTACCTGGCGGAGCGGCTGCTGATCGGGCACTGGGGTCTGCTCCTGGCGTACGCGTCGCTGCCCTGGCTGGTGCTGGCGGTGATCCGGCTGCGGGCCGGTGGACGGCGGGCGCTGCCGCTGCTGGTGCTGGCGGCCGCCCTCGCCGCGGTGACCCCGACCGGCGGCCTCATCGCCCTGGCGGCCACCGTCGTGCTGGTGCCGCGGCGCGGCAGGGGCCGGGTCGGCGCGATCGCGATCGCGGTGGTGCTGCTGCTGAACGCGCCCTGGCTGGTGGCTGCCGCCCTGACCAGGGCGGACGCCCGGACCGACCCCGACGGGGTGGCGGCGTTCGCGGCGCGGGCGGAGAACTGGAGCGGAGCGCTCGGAGCCCTGGCCGGCACGGGCGGGATCTGGAACGCGCAGACCACACCGGTGAGCCGGTCGTCCCCGCTGGCGCCGCTGGCCACCGCCGTCGTGCTGGCCCTGGCGGTCCTCGGCTACCGGGCGCTGCGCCACCGGTGGCCGGACGGGATCTGCGACCGGCTGGCCGTGCTGGCTGCCGGCGGGTTCCTGCTCGCAGCCCTGGGCGTGCTGCCCGGCCTGGGCGCGTCGCTGGAGTGGCTGGTCGCCACGGTGCCGGGAGCCGGGGTGCTGCGCGACGGGCAGAAGTTCCTCGTCCCGTACGCCCTGCTGGTGGCCGTGGGGTTCGCGCTCGGCGCGGAACGGCTGGCCGGAGCGGCCGGCCGGGTCGGACGGGCCGGCGCGGGCGCGGTGCTGGCCGGGGCGCTGGCACTGCCGGTGGTGGTTCTGCCGGACCTGGCGTTCGGCGCGGCCGGCCGGCTGCGGCCGGTGGCCTATCCGGCGGACTGGGACGCCGTCGCCGCCCGCCTTGACGGCCAGCCGGGCGAGGTGCTCTCGTTGCCGCTGGGCTCCTACCGGGCCTATGCGTGGAACGGCGGCCGGACGGCGCTCGACCCGCTGCCCCGCTACGTCGACGCCGAGGTCCTCGTCGACGACACGCTCTGGGTGGGCACGAGCGAGGTGAGCGGGGAGAACCGGCGCGTCGCGCACGTGCGGCGGGTGCTCGACTCCGGTGCCCCGGTGCGGGCCACCGGGGTGCGCTGGGTGGTGGTGCAACGGGTGGCCGGCGGGCAGCGGACGGACCCGGCGACGCTGGTCGGGCTCCGCGAGGTGTACGCCGGCGAGGACCTGACCCTGTACGAGAACCCGACCACGTGGGGCCCCGGTGCGCGGTGAGCTGCCGAGGGTTCCCGCCGCCAGGCCGGAATCGATCGTCCTCGCGGCCCTCCCCACCGACGCTACTTGGTGGTAACGTCCCGCGCACGCAGCTCACGAGGAGGAAGTCAGCACCATGCGCAGTGCTCTCTCGTTGGTTCTCGCCGGAGTGATCGCGGTCGCTCTCGGCGTCTTCGGGTCGGTGGCGCTGGCCACCACCCTCACCGGCACCTCGTCGTCCGAGGCCGCCAAGGCCGAGCAGGCCGCGCGGACCAGCTCGGACGGCGGTGGCGGCGGCGCCAACAAGCCGCTGGTCTACGGCACGAGGTAGGACGGCTCCACCGGTTCCATCTGCTCCGCCGGCACCACGCTCCGAACGTTCGCGGCCCTCGTCACGAGGGCCGCGAATTTTTCGCCCGAGATCGGCCAGGTGAAGCGGGCCGCGTGCGCCCGCGCCGCCGTGCCCATCGCGGTGCGCCGAGCGTCGTCGGTCAGCAGCAGCCGCACCTTGGCGACGAAGTCGTCGGCACCGTCGGCGAGCAGGCCGGTCTCGCCGTCGACGAGCGCCTCCTCGACTCCGCCGGCACCGCGGAACGCCACCGTCGGCGTGCCGACCGCCCCGGCCTCCACGATGGTCAGCCCCCAGCCCTCCTTGAGCGAGGGGGTGAGCGCGACCCAGGCGCTGGCCAGCAGCTCCCGCTTCTCGGCGTCACTGATGAAGCCGGTGAACCGGACCCGGTCGGTGACGCCCAACTCCTCGGCGAGCTGGCGCAGCTGCGGCTCCCACCAGCCCTGGCCGGCGACCACGAGGGTGAGCCCCGGCAGCTCGCCGGTGAGCCCGGCAACCGCGTGCAGGGCCAGCTCGACCTGCTTGTGCGGCACCAGCCGGCCGAGCACCACCAGGGACGGCTGCGGGGTGCGCGGCACCGGCCCCACCGTCATGTCGGGGGTGCCGTTGTGCACGATGGCGACCCGGGACGGGTCGATGCCGAGGGTGGCCAGTTCCCGCCGGGTGGCCGCCGAGACGGTCACGTACTGGCAGCGGCGGTAGACGCGCGGGGCGAGCCAGGACTCGACCCACCAGCCGAAGCCGGCCAGCCAGCGGCCCAGCACCACCGGCCACTGCTCACGGTGCACGTGGTGCACGAGTGCGATGACCGGCCGGCGGGCGTACAGGGCGGACAGGAAGGGCAGGCCGTTGCCGACGTCCACGATCAGGTCGGGGCGACCGCCCCGGCGCCGGGTCAGCGGCCCGAGGCCCAGGGCTCCGGCCAGGTAGACGAGCGCGGCGCGCAGGTAGACGGTGTGTCGGCCGCCGCGCCGCAGCACGCGTACGCCGGCGGCGGTGATCTCCTCGGCGGGGCCGGCGGAGTGGGTGGCGCAGAGCAGGGTGGCCCGGTGGCCCCGGCGTACGAGTTCACCGGCGATCCGCTCGACGTACACCTCCGAACCGCCGCCCTCCGGGTTCCGGGTGTCGCGCCAGTTGAGGAAAAGTACGTGCCGGGTGGCGGCAGGCGGTGCTTCCACACTTACTCCTACTGCCGAGTAGTCTTCGCGTCGCGTCACACTATGGGCTTCGTCACGGCCCCCGCAATGCCCGATCGGAGGCGAAATGCAGCAGGCGCCGGCCCGCCCGGAGCTGACCGACCGACCGGACGCCACATCGAGAAGGGTGTGGCGTCTACGCTTGGTCGCGGTCTGTCTCGGTTTGTCGGCCCTGGCGTTCCTTCAGGATCCGGGCATGATCGCCATCGACACCAAGGTGGACCTGGCCGTCGATCCAGCCGGATGGCTGAGCCGCGCCCTGCACGTCTGGGACCCGGACGGAACCTTCGGCCAGCTTCAGAATCAGGCGTACGGCTACCTCTGGCCGATGGGCCCGTTCTTCCTGCTCGGCGAGGTGCTCGACATCCCGGCCTGGGTGGTGCAACGGCTCTGGTGGGCGCTGGTCATGACGGTGGCCTGCACCGGCGTGGTCCGGCTGGCCGAGCGGCTGCACATCGGCACGCCGGCCGCCCGCCTGCTCGCCGGGGTGGCCTTCGCGCTCTCCCCCCGGCTGGTCACCGAGCTGGGCCCGATCTCGGTGGAGGCATGGCCGAGCGCCCTCGCACCCTGGGTGCTGGTGCCCCTGGTGGGGCTGGCCCGAGGCGGCTCCGTACGCCGGGCGGTGACCCTGTCCGCGCTGGTCGTGGCGTGCGCCGGCGGCGTCAACGCGACGGCGGTGCTGGCCGTCGTGCCGCTCGCCGGTCTGTGGCTGGTCGGCCTGCACCCGTTCCGGCTGCGGATCCGGGCGCTCGTCGCCTGGGGGCTGGCGGTGGGCGCCGCCACCGCCTGGTGGCTGGTGCCCCTGCTGCTGCTGGGCCGGTACAGTCCGCCGTTCCTGGACTACATCGAGACGGCGCCGGTCACCACGGCCCCCACCGACATGACCACCGTGCTGCGCGGCGCCTCGCACTGGCACGCGTACCTCAACGGCGCGTACGGGCCGCCCTGGTCGGCCGGCTGGCGGCTGGCCACCGAGCAGCCGCTGGTGATCGCCACCCTGGTGGTGGCCGGTCTCGGCCTCGCCGGCCTGGCCCGGCGCGGGATGCCGCACCGGCGCTTCCTGGTCACCGGCCTGCTGGTCGGGCTGGCCCTGGTCGGGCTCGGCCACGTCGGCGCTATCGACGGGTTCGGCGCCCAGACGCAGCGGGACTTCCTCGACGCGGCCGGCGCGCCACTGCGCAACGTGCACAAGTTCGACGTGGTGCTGCGGCTGCCGCTCATCCTCGGCCTCGCCCACCTGCTGGGGCTGGTGGCGCGGGCGGCCCGCGCGGGCGACCGGCCCGACGTGAACCCGGGCCTGCCCCGCCTGCTCCAGCCGGTGCGGCTGCGCGCCACGCTGGTCACCGGCACCGCCCTCGTCGCGGTCGCCGGGGTGGCCGCCCCGGCGCTGGCCGCCGGACTGCCCGCCCAGGGCAGCTTCCGGGAGGTGCCCGGCTACTGGCACCAGGCGACCTCCTGGCTGGACAGCAACCTCGGCGACGACCGGGTGCTGGTGGTGCCCGCCGCCCGTTTCCCCCGCTACCTGTGGGGCAGCCCGAGCGACGAGGTCACCCAACCTCTGTTGGAGAGCCCCTGGGCGGTACGCAGTTCGGTGCCGCTCACCCCGCCGGGCACGATCCGGCTGCTCGACGCCGTCGAGTCGGCACTGGCCAACGGCGAGGGTTCCGCCGGGCTGGCCGACCTGCTCGCCCGCTCCGGCGTGCGGTACCTGCTGCTCCGCTCCGACCTCGACTACGGGCGCTCGGGCGCCACCCAACCGGTGGTGGTCCGGCAGGCACTGCAACGCTCGCCCGGCATCCGCCCGGTGCGGGCCTTCGGACCGGAGGTCGGCGGCGGCCAACTGCCCGGCAACTTCGTCGACCACGGACTGGACGTGAAGGTCCGGGCCCTGGAGGTGTACGAGGTCGCCCAGCCGGTCAGCCCCGTCGTCGCGTACGACGTGAAGGGCCTGACCACCGTGGTGGGCGGGCCGGAGTCGTTGCTCCAGATCGCGGCGGCCGGCCGGCTCTCCGACGCCCCGACGGTGCTCGTCGGGGATCGGCCGGCAGGGCTGACCGACGGCCCGGTGGTGCTCACCGACGGGATGCGCCGACGCGAGGTCGCGTTCGGGCAGCCGCACGACAACGCCTCGGCGACCATGACTTCCGCCGACGAGGCGAGGCTCGGCGCGCCCGCCCGGGACTACCTGCCGCCGTGGGGCGAGGGCCAGGCCACCACCGTGCGCTACCTGGGCATCGGGTCGGTCACCGCGTCGAGTTCCTGGTCCGACGCGCAGCCGCTGGTCGGCGGCCGACCGGCGCACCAGCCGTACGCGGCGCTCGACGGCAGCCTCGCCACCGCTTGGCGCTCCGCGCCCGGGACGGTCACCACCGAGCAGTGGCTGGAGGTGGAGCTGACCGAGCCGCAGGTGGTCCGCGAGGTGGGCATCGTCTTCGACACCGGCGCCGACTCCCTGCCCACGAAGATCACCGTCAGCGCCGGCAACCAGCAGGCGGTGGTGGAGAACCCGGGCCAGAGCGTGCAGGTCATCGTGCCCGCCGGCTACCCGACCCGGCGGGTGCGGATCTCCATCGACGAGGTCTTCGACATCCGGGCCGGCTTCGGCGGCGTCGGCATCGCCGAGATCACCATCCCGGGCGTGCGGGCCGAGCGCACCCTGGCCGTGCCGGCGCCCCCGGCGACCGCCGCCCCGGCCTCCGTGGTGCTCACCGCCGCCGCCGGTGCCGCGCCCTGCGTCTTCGACGAGGGGCGGCCGATCTGCGACGGCGGGCTCGTCCGGGAGTCCGAGGACGGCGACCGGATCGACCGGACGCTGAGCCTGCCGGTCGCCGCCGGCTACGACGTCGCGCTGCGGGTGCGCCCACGTGCGGGCGGCGCGCTGAACGCGCTGCTCGACGGCGGTGGCGCGGCGGCCGTCGCGCGCGGGGTCACCCCGGTGGTCGCCGCCTCCAGCGTCGGCGTCTCCCACCCCGCGGCCCGGCCGGGCGCGGTGGTCGACGGCGACCCGGCGACGACCTGGTACGCCGCCAGCTCCGACCGGCAGCCGTGGCTGCGCCTGACCTGGCCGAAAGCCCGCCAGATCGCCGGGCTGAAGGTGACCCTGCCGCCCACCGCGGCGGCGGCCCGCCCGTGGCAGGCGACCGTGATCGGAGACGGCGGCATGCGCGGCGGCGTCTTCGACGAGGGCGGCAGCCTGGTCTTCGACCGGCCGCTCAAGACGGACGAGATCACCGTGCTGATCTCCGACGTGGTGCCGGCCAACACCTTCGACCCGTACCGGCGGCTGTCACAGAGCCTGCCCGTCGGCGTCGGCGAGCTGACCGTGCTGCCGGACGGACCGGTGCCCCGCAACGACCCGGAGGCGCGCGTCACGCTCCCCTGCGGCACCGGGCCCACCGTCGAGGTCGGTGCGGTACGGCGCCGGACGGCGCTGGTGGCCAGCCGGCGGGAGCTGGCGGAGTTGCGCGAGGTGGACGCGCTCCTGTGCGGCGCCGGAGCGAAGGATCCGCTGCCGCTGGCCGGCGCAGAGGTGCGGGTGGTGGCGGCGGCGAGCCGCCTGGCTACGCCCACCCGGCTCGTCCTGACGCCGCACGCCGTGGTCCCGGGGCCCACCGACGGCAGCGCGGCCGGCTCGGCGGGCGTCGCCGGCTCGGCGCAGGTCCCGGACGCCGTGCAGACTCCGGTCCGGGTGGACGGCTGGTCGGCCACCCGCCGGTCGCTGCACCTGGACGGGTACCCGGGTCAGCGGGTGCTGGCCCTGCGCGAGAACGCGAACCCCGGGTGGGAGGCCACCGCGGGCGGCGAGCGACTCACCCCGTTCGTGGTGGACGGCTGGCAGCAGGGCTGGCTGGTGCCGGCCGGGTTCTCCGGCGAGGTGCTGCTGCGGTTCGCCCCGGACGACGGGTACGTCCTGGCGCTGGGCGCCGGCGCGATCGCGCTGGGCGGGGTCGCGCTGGCCGCCCTGCTCCCGAGTCGGGGTGTGCCGGTGCCCGTGCCGGCGGCGGGGCCGCCGCGTCGACGCCGGCACCGGCTGCTCGCCCTGCTGTTCGGCGGGACTGCGCTGCTGCTGGTCGGCGGCCTGGCCGCGGTCGCGGTGGCGCTGCTGGCGGCGGCCGGCGTGGTGGCCGGCCACGCGCTGGCGCCACACCTGCACCCACCGGACCGGCGCGGGCTGCGCCGGCTGTACCGGGTGGCCGGGCGCTGGCTGCCGGTGGCCGGCTTCGGGCTGGCCGGCTGGTACGCGGTGACCCGGGGTGGGCACGCCGACGCGGCGCCTCAGTTGGCGGCGGTCGCCGCCGTGACGGTGCTCTGGTTCTCCCTCGTGCTCCCGCGCCGACGCGGCCGGGGGGCGTTCCAGCGCTGGAAGGGGCGCTCGACGGCGTAGTAGCTGATGGCGGCGAGGACCAGCCCACCGGCGACGGTGAGCAGGAAGATCTCGCCCGTGTCGCCGCTGAAGTTCGGGCGGTCGCCCACGATGTAGACCCCCTCCAGCACGAACGGGTGCCAGAGGAACAGCCCGTAGGACACCCGGCCGAGCCACCGGCCGACCGCGCCGCCGAGGACGGCCTTGGTGCGGGTGGCCGGCCCGAACGCCACCGGCAGCACCACCATCACCGCCACCAGGGCGTACAGCGCCATCTTCAGCCCGAACTCGGCGGCGGTGGGCTCGGCCAGGTCGCGGGGACCCACGATCGGCGTGGTGGCCACGGCCAGGGCGGCCAGCGCGACCGACCAGCAGGCCAGCGGTGCGGCGCCCAGGTCGTCCAGCCACCGCCAGCGGTGACCGGTGCCGGTGCGCAGCGACACGTGGACGGTCGCCAGCGCCATGCCGGCGCCGAACCAGCCGGCGTACGAGGGCAGCCACATGGTGTGCAGGCCCAGGTTGAGTAGGCCCGATCCCATCAGGGCCACCCAGCCGGCGGTGATGGCCAGCCCCGCCGCCACGATGAGGACGGTGGACCGGCCGGGCCGCCAGCGCCGCCGCATCAGCAGCACGGCGAGCAGCGGCAGCAGCAGGTAGAAGGTCGCCTCGGTGGCGAGGCTCCAGGTCTGGCTCAGGCCGTGGCGCAACTGCCGGGGTTCGTAGATCTGGGTCAGCGTCAGGTGCCGCCACCAGTCGCCGGCGGAGGCCGGCTGGTTCTGCGGCAGCACCAGCAGGCAGACCACCACGGTCAGCCAGTAGGCGGGCAGGATGCGGGTCGCGCGGCGCCACAGGTAGCGCCGGGCGGAGGGGGACCGCTGCCCGGTGGCCGACGAGTGGGCGTACGGGCGGAAGAGCAGGAAGCCGGAGAGCACGAAGAAGACGGCGACGCCCACGTCGAGGCGGGACAACCAGCTGCCCAGCCCCGAGTCGCCGGTGTTGGCACCGGTGGCGAACCCGACGTGGTGCCCGACGACGGCCAGCGCGCCGATCACCCGTACGGCGTCCAGCGCGGGCAGTCGGCGGAGGTCGTGATCCGGAGTTGGGGCAGACATCAACCGTCCAGAGGGTCGCGTGAATATGTAACCCGGGAGTAACCTGCGGCCAAGTTTAGGGACAGGACCGCTCGCCGGACACCGGCTGACTGTCTTTGTTAGGAGGATCAGTGAAGGCTCGTCTGGGCGCCGTGCTGTTCGGGATAGGCGTCTTGTGTCTCGTGCTCGCCGCGGGAGCGGCGTTCTTCGTGGCACCGACGGTGACGAAACTGCCGTACGACCTCAAGTTGTGCAACGCGGAGGGCAAGCCCGAGGGCTGCCTGAAGCCGAGCGTCGCGGTGGCGGAGAACGCCAAGTTCCTGCAGCTCAAGAAGGACGCCCCGCCGACCGTGCAGACCGGCAGGCTGGAGTCCACCACCGAGGTGGCGCCGCAGGCCGGGAGCACCGAGGCGGAGATGACCGGCGACCTGGAGGGCAAGTCGGTCGTCTGGGGCGCGTACGGCACGGTGAAGTGGGTCCAGACCGGCGAGGTGATCAGCCAGTACTCCGCGGAGTTGGCCCTGGACCGGAAGACCGCCGCGGCGGTCGACTGGGACAAGCAGTTCCTCCAGGCCGACGGCCCGGAGGGGCCGAGCGAGGTCACCTTCGGTGGTCAGACCTACAAGTTCCCGTTCAACACGGAGCGCAAGGACTACGAGTACTTCGACCGTGACCTGCGCAAGGCGCTGCCGATCCGGTTCGACGGCACCGAGAAGATCAACGGCACTGAGGCGTACCGGTTCCAGCAGGTCATCGAGGAGACCGACCTGGGCATGCCGGCCGAGCGGGTGGGTGGCCTGCTCGGGGCGTTCGCGCCGGGCGCGACCAGCGGCAAGGTGATGTACAGCAACACCCGCACCATCTGGGTCGAGCCGGTCAGCGGCAACTTCGTCAAGGTGCGCGAGCAGCAGAAGAAGACGCTGGTGCCGGACCAGGGTGCGAGCACCCCGCTGCTGGACGGCGACTTCGTCTACACCGACCAGACGATCGCCAACAGCGTCGAGTCTGCCGGGAACAACCGGGACAAGCTGCTGCTGATCGGTCGGACCATTCCGCTCGTGCTGACGGTCGTCGGCGCTCTTGCGCTGATCATCGGGCTCTGGCTGGTGCTGGCCGGACGCCGGGCCACCGCCGCCGCGCGGCACCGCGCCGACGGCGACGCCGACGCTGCCACGGCGCCCGCCCCGCGGGCGTCGTCCGAGCAGGTCACCTCCGGGGCGCCCGTGCACGACGGCGAGGCCGGACGCCGGTAGCGGAGCCACCTCGGCCGGCGTCCAGGTGCGGACGTCGATCACCGGCAACCAGTTGACAGGCCGCCACCGTCGTCCCCGTTCAGGGGCGACGGTGGCGGCCTGTCGTGCAGGGGGCCTCGCCGTTACTGAACCGTAATCTGAATCGCTGCTCGTCACGGACGGTCGTGCTCGAAGGGCGACGTGCCCGGTTTGCGCGAGAATCATTGATCAATGTCCATGGAGCCAGGGGCCCGGTCGCGCTGCCTCACTACTCCGCGTGACCTTGGCTGTGGCGGCCGGCGATCCGGGCCTTGTGGCCTGCGTCTTCGCGCGGCATCATCGTCCCAGTTCCCTACTCGCCGGTAACTGTGGCAGCCCGGTGTGGGGCCGTCGCCGGTCGACCGGCGACCCGCGCGACATCCCTGAGGGGAGGAACCGTGCAGGACCGGTTCGACGACCAGGGCGGCCACCGGTGGCGGCGCTTCGCCGCGCTGCTGGTGTCCGACGGGACGACGGACCCCGTGGCGGTCTCGGGCATCCGCAGCGCCACGCTCTTCTGACCTGGATTCCGGGACCGCGGCGGTTGTGCTCCGTGGTCCCGTTCCAGCTCCGTCCCCTCTGGCCCGCCAGGAGGCGTACGTGACGACCGACGATCCGCAGCCCGTGTGGCGCGGCCGGTTCCGCGAGGCGTGGCACGGCTTCCGCCGCTGGCGGCGGGTGCGACCGTTCCGGGGCGGCCTGCTGACCGCGCTGGCCGATCTGGAGATCTTCGGTACCACTCAGATGTCGCTCGGCAGCCCCACCTTGTCCGCCGTGCCGGTGCCCGCCGAGCCAACCGGCGCCCTGCCTATCGGCACGAGGCCTGCCAATGCCATGCCGGCGGCCGAGTCGATGCAGTACGACGCCAGGCCGCGCGACCTCCGTCCGTACGTGGTGCTGCCGGTGCTGCTCGGCCTTGCCGCCGCCGTGGCGCTCGCCGCGCCCGGCCCGACGCCGGTGCGCGCCGTGGCGCCGCCGACTGCCGCCTGCCCCACCACAGTTCCCGGCCAGGGCGGAACGCAGCCGGCCCCGAGCGGCACGCCGGGCGGAACGCGACCCGCGCCGAGCGGCACGCCGGGCGGAACGCGACCCGCGCCGAGCGGCACGCCGGGCGCGTTGCCGGCCCCGACCGGGACGCCGGGCGCGACGCCGACCCCGACCGCCCCCGGCCCGTTCCCGTCGACGGGCGGCGGAGGCGACGCCGTCCGCGACACCCTCGACGGCATCGGTGACCTCTTCGATCGCGGCCGGCGCGACGACGAGGAGGTGGCCCGCCGGGCGACGCCATCGACCGCGCCGAGCGTCCGTCCCACGGTCACGCCGAGCGTCCGTCCCACGACCGCGCCGAGCGTCCGTCCCACGGCCACCTCGAGCGTCCGTCCCACGGTCGCGCCGAGCGTCCGTCCCACAGCCTCGGCCACGGGGCGGCCGGCGGTGCCCGGCCGGGGGTGCGCCCCGGCCAGCCCGACGCCGAGCCGACCCGGGCAGGTGGCGGCGGGCAGACCACTGCCCCGGATCGCAGCCGACCCGGGACAGCCGGTGGTGGCGGCGGTCCCGTCGAAGCTCACCGGTTCAAAGGTGACCATGGACGGGCTGCGGTTCGAGGGCATCGTCGACCTGCCCACCGCCGACGGGAGCCTGAAGGCACTGAAGTTCACCATGGACCGCGCGGACACCGACGATTTCCTGCTCCGTGCGCCCGCGCCGGCCGGCCGGACGATGCGGTTCGCCGCGGACCGGCTGACGGTGCAGGGGGACGTCGCGTTCTACGCCACCCGGTTCGTCGGGCGGCTGCTCGGCGTCAAGATCACGCTGACCCCGGGCCTGCCGTTCCCCGACGGGCTGCCGATCACGTCACCCGTTCCGATCACCTTCACCGAGCCGGTCATGGAACTGGCGTTCGTCAGCAGCGACACGCTGACCGCCACGCCGGCGTTGAAGCTGACCCTCTCCTGACCTCACTCCACCACCACCGACGGTGCGGGGCCGGTGTCCCGCCGGCCCCGCACCGCCGACCTCAGATGCGGGCGAGCGCCTTGCGCAGCGGGTCGAGCCCCAGCGAGCCGAGGTCGAGCGCCTGCCGGTGAAACTCCTTGAGGTCGAAGTCGGCGCCCTTGCGGGCCTTCGCCTCGTCACGGGCCTGGAGCCAGATCCGCTCGCCCACCTTGTAGGAGGGGGCCTGCCCCGGCCAGCCCAGGTAGCGGTTCAGCTCGAAACGCAGGTTCTCCTCCGGCACCCGGCAGTGCGCCCGCATGAACTCCCAGCCCAGCTCCGGCGTCCAGCGCTCGCCGGGGTGGAAGCCGAACGGGTTGTCCTTCGGGATCTCCAACTCCAGGTGCATGCCGATGTCGACGATCACCCGGGCGGCCCGGAACGCCTGCCCGTCGAGCATGCCGAGCTTGTCGCCCGGGTCCTCCAGGTAACCCAGCTCGTCCATCAGCCGCTCCGCGTAGAGCGCCCAGCCCTCGCCGTGCCCGGAGACCCAGCAGAGCAGGCGCTGCCAGCGGTTGAGCAGCTCGGCCCGGACGGCCGTCTGCGCGACCTGGAGGTGGTGACCCGGCACGCCCTCGTGGAAGACGGTGGTCACCTCGCGCCAGGTGGAGAAGTCGGTGACGCCCTGCGGCACCGCCCACCACATCCGCCCAGGGCGGGAGAAGTCCTCGCTCGGGCCGGTGTAGTAGATCGCGCCGTCGCTGGTCGGGGCGAGGCAGCACTCGATGCGGCGTACCTGCTCCGGGATGTCGAAGTGGGTGCCGTGCAGGTCGCCGATGGCCTTGTCGGCGAGCGCCTGCATCCAGTCCCGGAACGCCTCCTTGCCCCGGATCGTCCGGGCCGGGTCGGCGTCCAGCGCCTCGACCGCCTCGTCGATGGTGGCGCCGGGGCCGACGATCCGGCCGGCCACCGCACGCATGTCGGCCTCCAGCCGGGCCAGTTCCTCGAACCCCCAGGCGTACGTCTCGTCGAGGTCGACCCTGGCGCCGAGGAAGTACTGCGAGGCCAGCTCGTAGCGCTCGCGACCCGCGGCCTGCTTCTCCCGGCCGAGCGGAGCCATCTCGGTGCGGAGGAACTGGCCGAACTCGGCCGTCGCCGCCGTGGCCGCCGCCGCACCCCGACGCAGCTCGGCGCCGAGGGTGCCGTCGGCGCCCAGCCGCTCGACCAGCCCGTGGAAGAAGTTGTCGCCGTCCGGGTCGACCCAGATGTCGCACTGCTTGGCGACCTCGACGAGCTGGACCCGAGCACTGACGTGGCCGGCGGCGGCCGCCTCGCGCAGCGTCGCCTTGTAGCCCTCCAGGGTGCTCGCGAAGCGGTTGAGCCGGGCCGCCACGTGGGCCTTGGCGTCGTCGCCCTCGGTCGGCATCAGGTCGAAGACCATGCGGACCTCGTGCAGGCCGCTGGAGATCACGTTGACCTCGCTGCTCGCCTCGCCGGCGTCGTAGCGGGCGAGGTCGAGGCCGAGCCGCTCCTGCATGGCGTCCTTGGCGGTCCGCTCCAACTCCGACTCCGGCTCGGTCACCTCCAGGTCGGTCAGCGTCCGCCGGATCAGCTCCGCGCGGGCCGTGTACCCGTCGGGCGACAGGTCGTCGAGCTGGTCGTCGTAGCCGGCAATGCCGACATAGGTGGCGCCGATCGGGCTCAGCGGCGCCCACTCGGCCACGTAGCGGTTCGCGAGGTCATCGATTCGTCCCACGCTGCGACCCTACGTGAGGGCACCGTCGAGTTGTCGGACGCGTTCTGCGTGTTCAGGGCAGCAGGCCGGCGGGATCGAAGTCGATCGGGAACGGCAGGTCGGCCGAGAGCCGCCGACCGCCGACCGCCTTGGCGACGGTGTCGTAACCGCCGAACTTGCCGAGGGTGAAGAGCTCCGCCTGGGCATGCCCCAGCCGGCGGGAGAGTTCGACCCGCAGGAAGTACGGCACCCGTCCCTCCGCGCACCGCATCGGCTTGTCGACGAAGTCCTGCCGGCGGCTGCCGGGCGAGACGAACTCCACCGCCATCGTGCAGAGGTGGGCCGGGATCCACCGGTCCTCCTCGTCGGTCTTCGGCAGCGCGTGCAGGACGGTGATGTCGGGCTGGATCCAGCGCCGCGGCGAGAAGGTCAGATTCACCTGCCCGAACACGTAGAACCCGTGGGTCTCTGCGGCGGGTGACAGCAGACGGGCGAGCTTTATCTCGCCGTAGCTGTTCGTGCCGACCTCGGCGGGCGTCATGACCAACCTCCCGTCGATGCACTCGTAGCGCGCATCGGGCAGCCCCGGCAACGGGAGGTACCGGTCGGCGAACTGGGTCGTCCACATGCCGTCGAGGTCGACGAGCGGGTCGAAACGCATCGGCATCGCCACGGCGTGCACCTCCTCGGGGTGGTCAACGCGTCAACAGCGTAGGCGTTTCTGTGGTGGTCGACACGGCGTGGAAGAAGTCGCGGGACTTCGTCGTACGGCTGCGGCAGAGTGTCAGGGGTGACAGTGGATTCCACTCCTGACCGCGCGGCGCTGCGGAGCTGGCTGCCCGGGTTCCTGGCGCTGGCGGCCATCTGGGGCTCCAGCTTCCTGTTCATCAAGATCGGCATCGGGGAGCTGCATCCACTACACCTCACCCTCTACCGGGTCGCCGCCGGCGCGGTGACCCTGCTGCTGGTGCTCGCCGTGCTCCGCGACCGCCTGCCCGCCGAGCCCCGGGTCTGGGCACACCTGACCGTGGCCGCCGCGTTCGGCGTCGCCGTGCCGTTCACCCTCTTCGGCTACGGCGAGCAGCGCGTCGAGTCGATGCTCGCGGGCATCTGGAACGCCACCACCCCGCTCATCGTGCTGCCGTTGGCCGTGCTGGTGTTCCGCACCGAGCGGCTCACCACGCGCCGGGCAGTCGGGATGGCGCTGGGCTTCGCCGGGGTGCTGGTGGTGCTCGGGGTCTGGCAGGGCGTGGGCGGCGCCCACTTCACCGGGCAGCTCATGTGCCTGGGCGCGGCCGCCTGCTACGGCGTCGCCATCCCGTACCAGAAGAAGTTCGTCGCGGGCAGCGCGCACTCCGGGCTCTCGCTCTCGGCGGCACAGCTCCTGGTCGCGACCGCCCAGCTCGCGGTCGTCGCGCCGTTGGTTGCCGGGGCGCCGCCCGCCCCGACCGGCCTCTCGGCCGAGGTGCTCGCCAGCGTGCTCGCGCTCGGTGCGCTCGGCACCGGCCTCGCCTTCGTCATCAACCTGCGCAACATCCGGGTCGCCGGGGCGAGCACCGCCTCCACCGTGACCTACCTGGTGCCGGTGTTCGCGGTGCTGATCGGCGCCCTGGCCCTCGACGAGCGGCTCACCTGGCACCAGCCGGTGGGCGCGCTCATCGTGCTGTCCGGCGTCGCCGTCTCGCAGGGCCTGATCGGCCGCCGCCGGCCCGCACCCGCTGACCCCACCGAGCCGTCCGCGCCCGCCGGCGTGATCGAGTCGACCACGGCCGATGCCGATGCCGATGCGCCTGCCGCTGTCGTCGCGCCGTCCGGCGTCGCCGCGCAGGCCGCGCCGTCCGTGCCGGCTGCCCGCCGCTGAGCGCTCCCGCCCGTCGCCCGCCCTTCGCCCGGCTGCCGCCCGGTCGCCCGGCTGCCGCCCGGTCGCCCGGCTGCCGCCCGGTCGCCCGGCTGCCGCCCGGTCGCCCGGCTGCCGCCCGGTCGCCCGGCTGACGGGTGGAACACCATGGGTGTCAACGCCCGCCTTTGACACCCATGGTGTTCCACTCGTGAACGTGGCGGGACATGCCGTGGGCCGGCAACCTCAGGAGCAGCGCGGCTCGTCGCCGCACCCGCTGCCGCTTCGCACCCGTCCAGGCGCGGTCACCGCTCCGCCGCCCGTCAGTGACGGCCGGGCCGCCTGTTCGGCCGGGCCGCCTGTGATGGCCAGCGCTTGTGAAGGCCGGCGCGTGTGGTGGCCGCGCCCGGCGGCCACCGGCGTCCGTGTGATGCGGTCTCATGAACGGGGCAGCTCGACAGCGTCCGTGGTGTCATCCCCTGGTCGCCGGCGTGTTGCCGGTGAGGGCCCGGTCCGCCAGGCGAGGCGAGGGCCCGGTGCGCCAGGCGAGCAGCCAGGACCTCAGCGGGCGGAGCGGGCCCAGTCGACCAGCCGGTCGGCGTCCCAGGTGTTGACCACCCGGTCGGCGGGCACCCCGCACAGGGCGGCGCGCTCGCAGCCGAACCGCTGCCAGTCGAGCTGCCCGGGGGCGTGCGCGTCGGTGTTGACGGCGAAGTCGCAGCCCGCCTCCAGCGCTCGGCGGATCAGCCGCTTCGGCGGGTCCTGCCGCTCCGGCCGCGAGTTGATCTCGACGGCCACCCCGTGCTCGGCGCAGGCGGCGAAGACGGCGTCGGCGTCGAAGTCGCTCTCCGCCCGGGTACGCGGCCGGTGCGCCCGGTCGCCCGGCCCCTTCACCCCGGCGGGCCGGGACGCCACCATCCGCCCTGTGCAGTGGCCGAGGATGTCCAGGTGCGGGTTCGCGATCGCGGTCAGCATCCGTCGGGTCATCTTCGCCCGGTCGTCGTTCAGGCCGCTGTGCACCGAGCCGACCACCACGTCGAGGCGGGCCAGCAGCTTCTCGTCCTGGTCGAGCGACCCGTCGGCGAGGATGTCCACCTCGATGCCGGTCAGGATCCGGAAGCCCTCCGGCAGCGCCTCGTTGACCTTCGCCACGTGGTCGAGCTGCTTGCGCAGCCGGTCGGCGGTCAGGCCACGGGCCACCTTCAGCCGGGGCGAGTGGTCGGTCAGCACCACGTACTCGTGGCCCAGCTCGACCGCCGCGAGCGCCATCTCCTCGATGGGTGAGCCGCCGTCGGACCAGTCGGAGTGGGTGTGGCAGTCACCGCGCAGCGCGGCACGCAGCGCGGTGGCCGCCTCGTCCAGGTCCGTGCCCTCCGTGGCGAGCAGCCGCCGCAGGTAGACCGGCTCCTCGCCGGCGAGCGACTCGGCCACGCAGCGGGCGGTGACGTCGCCGACCCCGGACAGCTCGGTGAGCTTGCCGGTGCGGGCCCGCTCGGCCAGTTCCCTCCCCGGCAGCGCGGCGAGGGCCGTGGCCGCCGAGCGGAACGCCCGGACCCGGTAGGTCGCCTCGTTCGCCCGCTCCAGGAGGAAGGCGATCCGGCGCAGGTCGGCGATGGGGTCCCGGGCGCTCATGCCATGGAAAATACGCCTCCGCGCCGCCGGTCGCGGGACGACCGACGGCGCGGAGGGCCATGGAATCAGCGGAGAGCCACGGAATCAGGAGTGCGGCAGCTTCACCAGCGACCTGTCGCCGATGCCGAGGGTGGTCGGGTTGTTGCCGATCGCCGACCAGACCTCCACCCGCACGGTGCCGTTCGACAGGTTGCCGAGGGCGCCGGTGGCGGAGTGCAGGCCGCTCTGCTGGGTGTAGCGCTCGTACCCGGGAACCGGGTCGGTGGCGAAGTAGCGGTACGTCTCCACCCGCTCCCAGCTGCCGTTGCCGGTCAGGTCGTAGGAGACCCGCACCTGCACCCCGTTGCCGACCGCGTTGCCGGCGTCGAGGAACAGGTCGAACGTGGTCTGCCCGCCGCCGTACGCCAGATCCAGGCCCGTGGCGGTGAACACCTGCGGGTTGGTCGGCGTGCCGTCGCGGTTCGCGCCGCCCGCGCCGGCCACCGTGGCGGTCGCCGGGCTGCCGGCCGCGGCCAGCCCGCCACCCGGCAGCAGGTACCGGGTGGGGAAGTCCGACGACGGCGGC